>NZ_SZZV01000010.1:0-196561 GCF_009829935.1 Pantoea sp. Seng
GATCAGGCTGCTGAGGATAAAAGCCAGGGGATACCGAAACCGGGAGCGCTTTAAGCTGGGAGTGATGTTCCACTACGGGAAACTGAATATGGCGTTCTGAGTCTCCCACCATGATCGGGGAAGACCCATTTACACACAGTATTAACGAGTTGGTGATGCTGTTCAAGCCGTACCGCTTGAGACTTTTTAAGCTGATTGAATGCTATAGGAATTAATACGTGAAGGGCATTTGATAAAGGAGATATGGTATGTAAAGAATCTCAATAGCCCATTTCGGCGATGGGTAACCCATGACCGGGAAGGAATATTTAATGCCGGGAATTTGTATGAAAAATCAGCAAATTCAGGCTATTTAAAGCGTTAAACTGCTTATTCATAACAAATGAACTAAGCTGAATGTCTGCGCAGTGAATGGCACCTGAGAACTCAGGCCGAAGAGTGCTCAGTAATACAACATAATGACAATAAGGACTTTAACTAATGGATGACGTGGATCTGGCTCAGGAACGTGAAGAAGCGCATTTAGCGGCCTCTTTGTCTGCCCGTAAGCCGCGCCTGGTAAGCCGAAATGGTAACTGTATCTGGTGCACTGATGAGGCAATAGTGGCTAACACCGCTTTCTGTTCTGCAGAGTGTGGCGAGGACTATCACAAGCATCAGCGTGAGATGAAGCAGAGAATTACTGGTGATTTGATATCTTGAAAAGTATTCACCAGAAACACAAAACCCTTTTTATATTGCTTATGTCAGATTAGCTGCTATGCGATTGGAAAATATTACCGCTAAGGCGATGTAGCACTGCCATTAGGAATGATGTCATATTGAACAATAAATTTCTGGCAACCAAAATTATGCCCGTACTTAACGGCCTTTATTACCTGTTAAAATAATTGAAATCAACATTTAATTCTACTCCTTAACTTTGACAGATTTTGTAGAAATTCTATGCTTAATTAGCAACATATCGTTGCCTTACCATGGGAAGCAAATTATGAAAAATTTATTAGGCGGGATGTTCATCATAGCGAGTTTGATTACACTGGCGGGATGCCAGCATGAAAGCCCTGCGGTGGGTAACGATGGCCGCCCACATGCACCGAGTAATGAGTCGGTGCCAGGTGGGCCATTGGGTAAGGGCCCGGTCGGACAACCACAGAGTTAAAACAAACCCTTTAACTAGAATGCTTAACCGCATGAATGTTTTAGTTATGCAGGAAAAACTGGCTTCCCTGCAGTGGTGACTCGACGCATCATTGCTGGCCAGAGATAATTAGGAAAGATTATCTGACACACTTCTCACAGACTGCAGTTAATAGCAATCTGTGTTTTTTATTTTCGGATTAGCAATATTTCAGTTACATACTAAACTGTTCCCGTTCCCAGCGGGACGCCATCAATTTAAGGCAAAACTTCTGCCGCCCGGATATCCATCCGGGTTTTATTTCTTCGCGCATGGCTAATCAACACCTTGAGACTCTTCAGCACTACTTGCCTTTGAAATTCATGGCGACAAAACATCTCTTATTTTCAGTGAGTGGCTTTCTGAGACAACCAACTTAAAAAAAGGAAATGATTTTATTTTAATCGTACTTTCAGAACGTATCAAAGCACTTCAATACATACTGAGGAGGTTTCAAACACCAAGGCCGGGTAGGTTCCTAACTTGGAAATTCAGTGTCTGCACGAACACCTTCGAGTTGCTGATAAGTGATGGTGGCAATATCGAAAGGCATTTGAATTTTATCAAAAATACGTTTTTTACACTTTTATAAAAATATACTCCATAGCATCAGGACGAATGAATTTTGAAATAAACGAAAAAACCTTTCAATTCTTTATTAAGATAGACGCAACAAATTTTAATGAATCTGCTTTTTAACTTCGATTAACCGGATTTTTAAATGAATTTAAATATCCTTTTGGCTTGACCGCTGCTCGCGCAGTCTTTTTCGATAATAAATGACTGTATTTAGTCGGCTCTTTATTCTGAAATTGGCATGGTTTATCACTTTTGCCCATCGGGGGTCAACGGTGTTCCGATTATAAGTTTTAAGAGCATCCAGCAAGGTACTCCACTGGCGGGCCTGGTAAGATTTGTCATCCCTCAGGTTAATTCGCATATGCTGTATGGTAGAATCAACCTGCCTTTTGGCTTCCAAAAGACTCAAACCCGACTGATGTGCCGCGGCTATTTTTCTAATCTCAACGACGTAAAACTGCAGATCAAATCCGTTTTCTCTCACTAACCCCACCACTCACTGCTAATTATTTTGAATATTAAATAGCAGAAAAAATCAAAAAATAAAGCGAAGCCGTGAATTTAAAAAGTCTAGCTTTTGGATTAACTATTAGATGCGCAATTTTTAAACTTGACAATTTACTTGATAGTAATCAACTAGTTCAGCGTTAACGACCTGGCACTTTAACTTCACGAGATTGATTTAAATATAAATGATTTGAATCATTCACACTCAATTCATCTAAGAATTTTTATTAAATCATGCTGCTATGTACGGAAGAGTTCAATAGCAATGAAAAAGAAATGTACAATTGATGTCATATTGTATAACTTTGGGCCGCGGCTATCGCCGCATGTAACGAATGGTGCATTGCATCACCTCTGTAAGTGTTTATGGATTTCCACTTATAGAGTTTTTTTTTAGAGTTAATCAGTCTAAACAAGCGCAGCTTTAGATTTCAAATTCACCACATGAAAATTTCCCTTCCCCAATTTCATTAGAACTATTTGGCAAGAAGTCATTCATAACGCATAAATCGATTGTTACTTCTTTTTCCTCACTTAGATTTCGACCACGCTTCAACATCTTTTCGTTATGTCGCATATCACCAAATGATTTAGAAATCGTCACAATAAGATAAATTTTATTTATCGACATCCAGCAACACATTAAAGGAGTTTAAGTAAAGATAAAAGACTCGTTTACGGCATTTTGCTTATACAATTCTAAAGAGCCCTGCTGCTTTTCTCACGACCAATCAATTTTTATTTCTTACGAGTTGTCAATGAAAAAAAGTAAAATATAAAAAACCTTCCGCGCTGCAAAAATCATTTTTCACTCCATAATTAAAATGTCTAAACATGGAGAAAAAAATGAAGAATCCAACTCTGCTACAGGCATTCCACTGGTATTACCCTGAAGGTGGCAAACTCTGGCCTGAACTCACTGAGCGAGCGTCAGACTTGAAGGAATCTGGAATAAACATGGTCTGGTTACCCCCTGCCTATAAAGGCGCCGGGGGTGCAGCTTCCGTAGGATACGACTCTTATGATCTGTTCGATTTAGGAGAATTTGACCAGAAAGGTAATATTTCAACAAAATATGGTAATAAGGAAGATTTACTCAGGGCTATCAGCTCATTGAAAGATAATGATATTGCTGTTTTATTAGATGTTGTTGTCAATCATAAAATGGGGGCTGATGAAAAGGAGGCAGTTCAGGTCAATAGAGTGGATGAAAACGACCGTACAAAAATTGACGAAGAAGTTGTTAACTGCGAAGCCTGGACACGCTATACCTTTCCGGCCAGAGCGGGAAAATACTCTCAGTTTATGTGGGATTTTAAGTGTTTTAATGGTGTAGACCACATAGAAAACCCATCAGAGGATGGGGTATTTAAGATAGTTAATGATTACACGGGTGAAGGCTGGAATCAGCAGGTTGATGAAGAAATGGGTAATTTTGATTACCTTATGGGCTCAAACATCGACTTCAGAAATCACGCAGTAACTGAAGAAATAAAATACTGGGCGCGCTGGGTCATGGAGCAAACCGGATGTAACGGCTTCAGACTTGATGCGGTAAAACACATTCCCGCCTGGTTCTATAAAGAATGGATTGAACATGTACAAGCTGTATCAGATTCGCCACTATTTATTGTGGCTGAATACTGGTCTTTTGAGTTAGACAAATTACAACAATATATAAACCAGGTTGAAGGGAAGACAATGCTCTTCGACGCACCTCTCCATATGAAATTTCATGAGGCATCTAAACAAGGCAGTGATTATGATATGAGCCGAATCTTTGAAGGCACATTAGTTGAAGCCGATCCTTTTCATGCGGTCACGCTGGTTGCTAATCATGATACTCAGCCCCTGCAGTCTTTAGAAGCCCCGGTTGAAGCCTGGTTTAAACCGCTGGCATATGCGCTTATCTTATTGAGAGAAAATGGCGTTCCTTCAGTATTTTACCCCGACCTCTTTGGAGCAGACTATGAAGACACAGGTAATGATGGTGAAACCCATCGTGTAGACATGCCAGTCATAGATAAACTCGATAAGCTAGTGCTGGCACGTCAGCAATTCGCGCATGGCGTCCAGACATCCTGGTTTGATCATCCTAACTGCATTGCATTCAGCCGGAGTGGCACGGCGGAACAACCAGGATGCGTTGTGATAATGTCAAATGGTGATGATGGTGAGAAAACGCTTAATCTTGGTGAACCCTTAGCTAATCGTATCTGGCGAGACTTCCTTTTTAATTCCGATGAAGTTATCAAGACTAATGAATCAGGTGAAGGCGTGTTTAAATGTAAAGCGGGTAGCGTAAGTGTCTGGGTTCTCGAAGAATTTATTTCCTGATAAGCTGCCCCCCACATTACTGTGCCGGCAGAATGCATACTGCCGGCAACAATTATTTGGTGGAAAGCTGATATTCTGGGTGTTTTCCTGCCAGCAGTAGTAAAAATTCGTATTCTCCCTGACTGAGTTGAGCAGGTTTCGAAAGCGACTCTTTCATCTGCCACACTCTCAGGCTCAGATTAAATCTTTCGGCTGCATTAGCCTGAGTCATACCCGCTTCAATGCGCAAGCTGCGAATGTCATTCTGGGCGGACATTACCGGTACAAAGTTGTTTTTCTTCATAACTTATCTCTGGCGTTAGTCTATGGTATGTGTAGTGGTCAAACAGATTTATAAATAACTTCACTTTCAACTGTTTAAGGCTAATATTTTTTAGTTATCGAATTAAAAAATATCGCTTCGCTTATACTTCCATCCCGCCTCGCTTAATAGCCGTCTCTATATCAGAAACATCCCATAAATAGTTTTAGACATTTAATAGGGAATATTCTGCTTTTTAGTTTTATCAAATCATTCAGAATCTGACACCCCAATGAGCCCCAATTAAATCAGAAAAATATCATATGAGGTTAGTCATGAAAGACCCAATTCAACGTCGCATTCCCCATGATTTGACGCAGGTAATAATAAATGAGCACTGGCAAATTACCTACTGGACTCTTACACTCCAAACCACTCAGGAAAGATTAACCAGAGCTATCAGAGAGGTTGGCTCAAATACAGAACTGATACGAACATGGCTCAGGGAGCATCCCCCTCTCATAACCCCCAAACCCATGATTTAATTATCTGTAATTAAGCGAGAGTTTATTATCATTTGAATCAGTTATGCCAGGCCGTCGATTAATATATCTCACACCTGTGTGGTTGCCGGTAATGCGAAATGAATGATGGTCTTAGCCATGTCTTCGGTTCTGGTATTGAGCCTTACGGCTGAACTTGCAACATGCCTTACCAATGTGGAATTTTGCTGTGTGACCCGTTCGATATCGGTAACTGCTTGCGTCACCTGAATGATCCCTTTGCTCTGTTCATTTGAAGCATAAGAGATTTTCCTGATGAGTTCATCTACTGAAGAAACGCATTGGGTCACCGCTCCCATGGTGTGCCCGGCACGGTCTGCGACCTCTTTGCCCTCATTCACACGAGCGAGAGTTGTATTGATTAATCCTTCAATTTCTTTGGCTGCACTTGCGCTGCGTTGTGCAAGTGTACGTACTTCTGTAGCAACAACAGCGAACCCTCTGCCCTGCTCGCCTGCCCGGGCTGCTTCAACGGCAGCGTTTAACGCCAGTATATTTGTCTGAAATGCGATACTGTTCACTGTGGCAGTAAACTGCCGTATTTTTTCGGCTTCCTCGGTAATACCATTCATCATGAGGCCAACTGAGTTCACCAGCTTTTCGCCTTCTCCGGTGATATATGCCGTTTTCTCAGCAAGACTGCTTGCTTCATCAGCACTTAATGCATTTTGCTGAACGTTCGCGCTCAGCTGGGTAATACTATGTGCGGTCTGCTCTAAGGAAGTTGCCTGTTGAGTAGTCCTTACAGAAAGGTCAGTATTGCCCGCTTCGATGTCTGCAGCCTCACGCTTCAGCAGGTCCGTATTATTCCTGATGGAAAGTACAGTTAATAAAAGACTGTTTTGCATGGCTTTCACCAGTGGTACCAGCTGCCCTACACAATTTCCACCCAAATCTTGCAGTGGATTAGTCAGTTCACCGGAAGCAATTCCTCTGAAATGTTCCCTTAAGGTTGCCAGAGGCTCAACGAGGTGCACGACCAGAAAGCGGTCGCAGAAAACCAGTAACATAAAGATAAATAATGAAGCAACGGTGAATGCTAACTCCAGTTTTTGACGATCATCGTTGAATGCATTCTCTTTGTCAGCCAGTCTCTCCTCGAGGAATTCTAAACGCTCTTTTGATGCTGAATTAAAATTTATATCAGAACCTGTTAAGGCTGTTCGAAATTCATCCCAGTCCGGTGTAGCAGGAACTTGTTCTGCTAAGGTTCTCTTTATGGAATCGTCACCTGATTTCATCGTATTACCTGCTCGGGTCAGAAAGATGAGTTGAGCAACCAACTTTCCCTCACGCTGCGTTTGTTTATGTAGATCTCTTAAGATTTCTGAACCATATAAGCCTGCAAGAGCAACAATAATAAAAGCGGCAACGAGAATGCACTGCACTACCCGGCGAATAGTAAAATTTGTAAGAAAGTTCATTTGATTACCTGGTGTTGTGATTAATTTAGACAAAAATAGTAACCATATAAATTATTTTAGTAGTGCGCTATTAGATTGCGCACAAGTGCGTTATCAGTTAGAGTCTGGCAGGCATTTAAAAAAAAGGAAATATTCCAGCAAGAAATATTTTTCTCAAACAGATTGACCCTTTTAATTAAACTAAAAAACAGGACGAACTCAAGGGGCTGTCTTATGATGGCGAAAGAGACAACAAAAAGCGTAATCTTCAGTCAGTTTTTAGCTTCTTCTTCCGGTCGGTTATTTTTCTTTCACTTTTACGTTCCGGTTATTAGACCCGGCACGGGGGATTTATGGTAAAAAATTTAAATGCTACTAATGAACGTCGAAAACGAGCGCTTGACTCCCTTCTCGCACCTGATGAAGGAAGGGACAGTGTTCTGAGAAAATTTGTTCATTTAGCCAATCAGGCGCTGGGTATCCCAGGAAGTTTCATTTCAGTTTTAGATGAGGAGTTCCAATACATTCGGGCCTCACATAATTTCTCACTGAAACACTCAAAAAGAGATGAGTCTTTATGCCAACATGTGGTTAATGACGACAATGCTCTCATCGTTCCAGATACATGGCTGGATGCTCGTTTCTTAACCCACCGCTTTGTTACTGGTGAACCCTACATACGTTTTTATGCGGGCGTTCCGCTCAAAGATCGTGAAGGCCACGTATTAGGTACTTTTTGCGTAACTGACCGGGAACCGCATCCGTTCAGCGATATGCAACTCGCGACACTACAACAGCTTGCTGAGTTGGTTATGTCATTTCTCGAAGCCTGGCATGCCACCGGTTTTAATGACCCTGTCACTCTCTTGCCCAACCGCTCCCGACTAATCAGCGATATGCAGTCGCTCGCTGCAGAAGGAGATAAGGTCAAGCGTCGTCTTATTATTATTGATTGCCTGAAAATGGCTCATGCTTATGACTTGGCTAAAACAGTTGGAATGGTGCCGGTTGAAGAACTTCTCAGGGATATAGCTATAAAATTGCCTCGCCGAATACGTCCTCAAAACGGTGAGATGTTCTATGCGCTTTCCACTGGACGTTTTGCCATTCTGGTGAGCGACGAAAGCCGCCTGGACGCCTCGTGGATTGCAGGGCGTATGGAAGGCATCTGTGCTGAGTTAGGTAATGGGATATCAATAACTCTTACTTCCCATGCGGGCCAAACGGATTTTACGGCGATTTCATCCAAAGCCTGTGATGTCGTTCGCCGTGCCTCGGCTGCGCTTGAAGAAGCGATCGATAAAAATTTACCCTCAGTGATGTATAAAGAGTCTGAAGAAATAAAACATTCAAATGATTTTACTCTTATGAATGAGCTTTCTGATGCAATACGTTTTGATAAAGGCTTATACCTTGTATATCAGCCTAAAACCTGTCTCACATCGGGTCAGCCCGTCGGCCTGGAGGCGCTGATACGTTGGACACATCCTGTCAGAGGGGAACTGTCACCCGCGGCATTTGTACCCATGGCTGAACAAACGGATCTACTTCATGAGATGACGGAATGGGTGATTGACAAGACGATAGCCTGCCTAAAGCGATACAATCGACAGAATATTCAATTGCCCATCACAATCAACGTCAGCCTGAACGATTTCGCGAAAAACAATTTTGCAGATTTATTAGAATCAAAAATGCTGGAAGCACGTTTATCTAATAATCTCTTGGGAATTGAATGCCTGGAAACTGAGCGGATTATAGAAAATGCACAGGCACTATCCGGTTTGCATAGACTTTATGAAAAAGGGTTTACCATATCTCTGGATGATTTTGGGACAGGCTATAGTAACATCAGTTATCTGAGACGAATGCCGCTGGATATAATAAAACTTGATCGCTCACTTATATCAGGTGTTTTAGAAGATACCTCCTCGCTTATCATCGCGCGCAGTATTATCAGAATGTTAAAAGAGCTGAATTATACGGTGCTTGCGGAGGGTGTAGAGGACGCTGAAGTAGCAATTCTTCTGCGTGATTTTGGTTGCGACCAGGCTCAGGGGTATTTCTTCTCTAAGCCGCTATCTGATCCCGAACTGGACATATGGCTTCAAAGACGCTTAAAGAACTGAAAGCACAAATTTAGTTAACTAGATACCTACTATGACTTGGTTGCGCATTACTCCATTAACACTATTCCTGTTGCTCACTTTGGTAAATTATAAGATTCATCCTGGACGTTTTAATCACAAAAAGCACTATAATTTTTGCTTAATACAGATAATTAAGCACCCTCTAGAGGGATGAGTAGCTTTAAGAATCGGTTATAAAAACAACTTTTAAATCCAGCTTTTAACCCGCTATTGCGGGTTTTTTCTCAGCAGTAAAACGATCAAAGCAATTCTTACATCACTCGTAGAAATACGTTTTTTAATTTAAGCTATTGTTTAACGACTGGATGCGCATAAAAAATCGCATTAATATGTAACAGCTTAAAATTCGAGTTGGCCTATGGCTGCTATTCTCACCCCACTTTGTTGCTTTCAAAAGCGTTCCCAAGGAAAATTTCTCTGCATGTAACCAAAGCAATGGTTAAATTGTGAAGGATTTATTGCAAAGGATGGCTGATATGAAACTTGCTCAGAAACACTATAGATTATTATCAATAATTAAAGAGAGAGGATCAGTACCCTCGTCCGTCAAACCCGTTGTCAGGAAAGAGTTATCAGAGATGGGGCTTGTTGAGTTTCTCTTAGGCGATGAATGGATGCGTGACAAAGAGCGATATAACTTACTCCGCGCGGGAGAGAAATATTGGATGAATATGACTTTAATCTGGCCGCAAATGCGTTTAAAAGCACCTGTCAGGGAAAACGAAACTCCAGTTAAAATCTATAGATCATTGTATTTTATAAAGTATTCAGAGATAGCCATACACATCTTTATTAGTTAATTACCAGTAAAATAGTACCGATTATTGTAAACACGCCCCCCGAGAGTAGCCCAACCAAAGAACTATCGAGAATAAACCAAGCTATTTTTTCTCAAACAGATTAGGAATTTCGGCATAATATATTGCTTCCATTGGACATATAACATTTTCAAGCCTTAACAATAGTCGCGAAATCATGGCACGTCTGTTGACACAACGGCGTTCACGCAGCAATTCATGCACCAGTTCACCAATCATAATCTCTGTTGGGGGTAATACTACCCTTTGAATATTTTCACCGCCTTCATCAAGATAATGAATATTCATTTTTTTCCAAAAAATTAACTAATAGTTCATAAACTATAGATCATATGACCAGAGTGGCCTTAATGAAATCAGGTCATATTTAACTAAATTTTAAATAATTGACATACCTCACAGAATTCCGATTATTTTTTCAATCCATTCCAATCACACAACACTTACCTCTCATTTAATCACTGAGTAAGCAAGACCTTGTATGATTACTTGACTAAATTTAATAATCGGCCACAAAAAATCCTTGTTTGGACTTAATATTTTGATGATAGTTTCACTCAAAATCTACATTTATTAGGTAAATTTAACAAATTCCAGTTAAACCTACTCCTTCAAATCTCCTCTGTACATTGTTGTAATGTTTTTTTAGCAACATTGATACCTGATTCAGATTTGAATTGAATCCAATGTCGGAAAGGCTTAATTTTTAATAGTCTAGGCAGTATTTTTACATTGTAACTAGGAATGTAAAAACACCGCCAGAGGTGACGGTGTTTTTTTGATTAATGTGGAATTTCTGATACTTCTTTGACTTCCTGCTTATTGATCTGTTGCTTAACACCGTTGGCATCAGTGTAACCTAGCAATCCTGCATCAGTCTCTGTAGGCTTACCATCGCTGACAATAGTTTTGCCATCATTAGTATGGATAGCATAGCTTGTCCGGGTACAGCCCGTTAACGCTGACAGCGCGATAATCGCGGCTAATGATGAAAAAATAATTTTTTTCATGAACTCATCCTTATCAATTATTTAATTCACTCATATTGGTGATTTTGTCGCGGTTGATTTGTTCAGTTCTTCCTGACTGTGCATCTTTGTAAGATACTAAACCCGTATCACTGTCAATTTGAGGTTTACCGTCTGTAACGATTGTACGACCGTCTGTGGTTTTGATAGCCTGATTTGAAGAACATCCCGCGACTGAAACTGCAAATGCTGAAGCAATTAGCAGGAAACCTATGCCTTTTTTATTCATTACTGATCCCTCATTTGGAAAAAAATTTTACTAACTGTTCAATAATAGATGGTTTCTAGCAATCTGCTTCAGAATTGTACTCATACCCCACGAAATGCAAAAAAGATATGCCAGTGAGGATTCCGGTTTTGATCTTTTTTATGAGTCAATCTCCATGCGATGCAGTAAAGACCTTAAAATTATGATGTTACCTTGTTGCTGGCGATTGGTCGTTCCAGAGAGTATTAAGCAGGTCTATTAAGTCGGACGTAACTATTTGTTGTGAAGCAGACTAACTGCGTTCCTTCACAGAGCAATTCGTAATACTCCCTTTTCGCTATTTTTTGGATTATGAGCATAGGCATATCCTGATTATTATGCTACCAGATGAATATTCGCTTATTGTTTGGAACCTGAGGATAAGTATGCTGAAGTAAAGAGTGTAAAATACTAACTAACACTACGGATTTAAATGCTGTTAGTTCAGATTGGTTAAATCGAGGCTCATTCAATTCAGGCTACGCTCACCGGCTTCATCCACATACCTTTCTTTTCTGAAAGAGCCCTGATGATTGGTTCAGAAAGGTCGACTTCTCTGGACAGTTTTTCAGACTGCCAATAGCGTTCGAGTGTGAGTCTGCCTGTCAGGTCACATGTACAATCCATAGTTGCTATGATTTTGTGCCGGGCGACATTACCCTGCATTGTAGGTACAGAACATACGACTGCAGAAAAATAGAGCTTCTCATCAAACAGGATCCACATACGGCCCGGTTCATGCTCAATGGTGCCGAGCATTTCAAAACGACGGTAAACTGTACTGGTGCTGTAAGACATTGGAATGACGTTCATGTGTATCAATCACTCAGGTGCGAATAGTAATAATTATGAACACGTTGCCGAGTATTCACTCGACACGATACCTCTAACTATAGGTTTAGAATATTTTTTTAATTCTATCCACCCCTATAATTCTTTATGGCGATTTTTTAATCACTCACTTGTACTCAATACTTGCCCTACCCACTCAAATAAGTGTGTAAAACCTCATTCGTTGTAAGCATACAATCCTTTTTGAAAGGGGTTTAAAAAACTATCGTGCACATCCCAACGCTAGCCATAACCCACTAATCTCGGCGACTATGCACTTCTGATAAGCACTGAATAGTGAATTTTACCTGAAAGAGTTAAGCCCAACACCTGCTTCATTCCACAGCCAATATTTATAATAGGAATGCCCGCATTAATTATGGCTGGCAAATTAGGGTGATTCTTATGCAGGCTGTATGCGGATTACACAAAATATCTTTGAACAGAGTGCTCTTGCGGACTTTTAGAGAAAGATTCTAATCAGGACAAATATTTTTTTGAATAAACCAGTATTTTGGCCTACCCTCAATCGGGCTTGGAATAGTTCCGGCTTTGGGTGAAATGGAAACAGAATTTTTTCCCGGGAATTGTCCCGGGATTTTTTTGCACTTAAGAAATGGCTATTGCTTCCCCACTCCATGGCTGTCTGGTAAAGGAAACCAATGCGATACGCGATATTGCCTGAATGTAGCGTCCCCCGGCATAAGAATTTGGGTGAAATTTTCAAATGATGCCTCATATTTTCCGCTTCCTACCCCTTCATCCGTACATATTGCAACTACCTGGCCGTCTGCGGGCTTTTCAACTTCATAATCAATCCAGTTCATACATTCTCCATTTTAGCTGGCTTAAAATATGGACTGCCTTTCCCCTTATCGCAAAGACAAATTCAATTTTAAGATAAACGGAAAATCGGTATCTGCTTTTTGTGGTTTCGGCCGATGATGGCCGCCTAAATCGTACAGAGTGAATCTCGTGTGCTTAAAAAAACAAAGTCGACGTAGGTGCTATGATCATAAATCGGAGAACCCGCTTTATATAGGCGATATGTTAAAGGCATTTGGCAGGCTGAAGCGATTTTGACTGCGGCTTTTTGGGGTCACCGGGAGACACCGGGGAACTTACCTATGTTGAAGAATGAAAAAGCGCTACGGAGGTGGCCATGCTCTGGATGGAAGAGGGTCTGTCTCTAAGGGTGGAAGAGTTGCCGGGCGGCCCGCGGCCGCTGCCGATGATGAGCGGGTTCAACCTAACTACCGCCTATCGGGCGCTAGGGTGTTTTAATCCGTCGGAAACGTCGGACGCCTATTTCATTCTTTCCAACGATCGCGATGAGGTCTGGTTTATTTGTAACCGGCACCTTAGAACCGTTGTTATACGCCGGGACTGCACGGCATTCCGGTTGCCGCTCTCCTTTTTCGGCAAGCATACTTTAACCGGCACCCTGTCGGCAGTCCTCCCCAGACTCAGCGATTAAAAAGCATCCTGAGCAGAACCATCAGATGTGCCGCCTCGGTTTCATCACTGGTCGCGTCAAGCCGCGCTATCATTTTCAGGCACACAGCAGTCCGCGTCAGCCGGCGCTCCTGTCGCAGGCTCTCAACGGTAATGCGGCCCAGCAGCGCAATCTGGCAGGGATGGGTAACCTGGCTGAAGTAACCGGAGAGTCCGGCATCTTTAACAGGTGGTAGTCCGTCCTGTCGCATGAAATACCCGTGTGGAGTGAATAAGTTCGGGCGCAAAATAACCGATGTAATGGCGCGTGTACAGCAGTAATCCGGCAGTGCTAAATTCTTTAAACAAAACTTGGCATTACTTCATTAAATTCATAAAGTTAAATTAACGCTCCGGTTATCAGGGAAGCTCATAGATAAAAATAACAGCGGCGGACGACTGCATGCCCATTACCCTGCACGATAACATCTTCAATCAGGTACTGAATCCGGAAGACACTAACCGGGCCGATACCCGGGTATTTCTTGCCGGCGATGCAAAGCCTTTACGCTGCCCTATTAATCTTGTACGGCTATTCCCTATGGCAGTACGCAGCAGAACGGCAGTTCAGGCTGTACGCACAGGAGCCCTAGCCGGAAACCGTCTATGCGGTGACTGGATGACAATGAAGACTACACCTCGCCCTAGCAAGCCAGCATATAGGTAAAGATATGGCGCAAAAGCCAGCCGCTGCATTAGTATACGCTGCATGGCCTGGCACGACGAGTTTTCTGCAATTTGCTGCCTCGCTGGTCGATCATCATTACCGACAGCGCGCAGACCAACGCGGCAGAAGTGATGTGGATGAGAATGGTAGCCTGGGCCCTGCGCGACCCGGAGCACCACGTGTACGTGTGGGACGGCACAGGTGAATCGGGCTGCCTGTACCCGGTACGCAGCTGGCTGGCATTTTGAGACCGCTGGCCCGCCTTTCTGCTGGGGCGTCCAGCCTGAAAGTCATCTGTGGAGACGGGGTGTTGTTAGCACACAGCCCCTAACGCTGCGCGGAACTGACACAGTTGCGGAACGGCACGGCCGCAAAACAGCTCTCCATCGGAGGGTTGTCACGCACCGTTCCGCGCACAAAGCCTGGCGCATTACCATGAAATGGCAAGCCGCACGCGCTGTCAGGCGCTCATTTAAGATACAGCCGTCCTGCAACTCGTGTCGCCGTCGTATTCCTGAAAAAAAGCGTGCCGAACTCAGGCAGTCCTGTGCCGACGTGCCACAATTTAACTGCCTGAAATGCAGGACATCTTTTAACTAAGGAAGACATCATGACAACAACAAGACGCGGTGGTGCTGGAAACTTTGCGGCCGATCCCGCACGTGCCTCCGAAGCAGTCAGTAAAGGCGGCGCCGCCAGCGGCGGCAACTTTAAAAACTGTCCCAACCGCGCACGCGAGGCCGGCCGTAAGGGCGGACTTATCAACCGCCGGGGTTCCAAATCTAAAATTTAATTGAGCTGAACATACGCGCGACGAGGCTAATATTACATCCCGGCGCGCTTATTTAGGGAATCTTCATTTCCTAAATGCTTTTTGATTCTGATACAGAATAATCTCCGCGTTTTTCTCAGTAATTTTTTTCTCGCCCGTCTCGAACTTTTAAAGGGTTAACCTTACAGCCTGACAGATGGTTAGCCGTAACACTTTCAATCCTCGGATGAAATTAAATCTCATATTACCCCGATTCCTTTAGATGAAATCGATTTCAGGTAACACTTAAATTTTATTCAGTATTTTCCGACGGTTAACCCTGATAGCCTGTCAGGCATCTGAATTCATGATGTTTTTATCTTCTGACGGAAGCTTTTATTTCAGGCTGGCCGGACAATGCGCTGAAAATAATGATACGGAAGAGGACTTCATTGCATTAAACCACTACACTGAAATACCGCTATAAGACTGAGAGTGAGCTGAACATGTTTGAAGACTTTCATAACGGAAACCAGCTGATTATTGGCGAGGCTGCGGTTCACCTGGCGATGAATAATACGGATATCACCGTTAATTCACTTATCCGGGAACTGGCTGATATGGCCGCAGCTGAAGAAGATCCTTTGCGCTGCGTGCAGATAAGAGGGGCGAAGCGCTGGCTTCGCGGGTTTAAATCATTACCGGGCAACCGGGACGAGCTGAGATGGGTCACCGGAGCGGGCCGCACCTCACCGCACTAAATAGTTTCCGCCTGTCCGCGACATACCGGGCAGGCATCTTTAATGACATCTCATCTGAACATCCTTCCTGTTGTACAACCTTTCCATTGAATCATTCACTCATTATTTGCGCACAGATACTCATCTAACTTACTGAATAATAATTGGAAGCATTTTTTGCACAAAAATAAAAGTTGTACAACAACACAATTGCTGTACAAGTTTGATTTAGTTGTATAACTTTACTGTCAGACAGAGCCGACTACATTTCAACCATTGAGAGGTTCACCATGCGTCAGAACGTTACGAAATTCCCGGACTCCGCCAGCGACATTGCGCATTACTTCAGCAAGGCATCGGCGCCGACCCAGCAGGAAACGCTGGGGCAGATTGTCGTTGAAATTCTGCGCGCAGGCAAGAACCTTAACCGCAAGGCCATCTGCACCAAACTGCTGCGCCGCCTTGAAGTGGCGGCAAATCAGGAAGAAGAGCGTCATTATCAAACACTAATCGGCATGCTGTTTGAACGCTGAGTTTTTTCGCTGTAAGCAGGTGATGCCCGCAGCGTGCATTCAGGACCGCCCGGAATAGTTGTCCTGCTACCCTGCCTGGAGGGCATTAACCTGAAGATGCGGGTATGAAAAATAAAGATTTAATACGCCTTGCCGATGTCGTCCTGGGTGAGGCCGTGGTAACGCTGCTGAGCATCGAAGACGGAATTAGCGCAGACAGCGTGGCTCGACAGCTCCGGGCTATGGATAGCAGTGAGACGACTCCGGACAGGCGAGAAGCTATAGCCTTGGCGCTGGGCGAGGTGCAGACGGAATTTATACAGTCCAGGGAAGGCCGTGATGCAGCAGTGCTGGCATTGGGTGCCCTTAATGGATCGGGTAGTAGTACAAAGAAATAATAGTAGCCGATTAACCCAGGACGAATCTCCGTATTTTCGGAGAGTGGCAGGACGCCCGCAGGATGTGGCTACCCAAGGGGTGGCCGTTATTTATTTCAGGCTATAAGCCTGGTCACTTTAGCCCGCAGGGCCTGACGGATAACACTATGCAGCTTAATGAACAACACACCTCTACAGAAGCAAGCATCATTCAGCACTTCCGTAGCTGCGGCGACGAGCTGGCCGCAGAAACTGCCGTGCTGGACGCAGTTATCCGCGACATCGTCATACATGGTAAAAAGGTGACCAGCAAAGCGATTATACTTTATCTGATCGCCGAGCTGGAGAGCACGACAGATGTGGGTGAGCTTGACATACTGCGCAGCGCGCTGGAAATCGTGGTGGGCAAAACGCCTGACGATGAAGGTTTTTGAAACTAATTCTGCTGCGTGACGTGCGCGGCGGCCATCGCAGCCGGGGAGTCAAATCCCCACTGCGAAGCCCACACGGAGCAGCTGATAGCGGCGGCAAGACTTACAACAATCCAGACTTTCACAGGCTTCTCCCGGCTTAAAAGTTTAACACTTCATAGTGTGGCACATCACCGTCAGTGAGCCAGGATGTATGTCAGAATAGGAGGAATCTGAAAGTCAGTGCATTTGCTCTGCCAGAAGCCTGATGGCGCGTTCGCAGCTTAGGCGCATTCCGGCAGTGCCGACCACTTCACTCATGCTGTGCAGGGCGCTGGTAATCTCGTGGAGAGTGAGGTGCTGGTCCGGCTTAAGAAGGCGAGCCACTACCGTTCCGATAACGGCGTAGATATCTTCGGCGGTGGTGTCATCATTCATATGACCTCCGTCCGTAAGGTGGATGAGTGTACAGTATAACAGAAAGGGGCAGTATCAGATACCGCAGCCCCCCATGGAGTCAGTGAAGCTTCTGCTCTGTCAATCCGGCAACCCTTTTCCCCCCTGTCTTTTCACCATTACGAATATGCATTTCCCGCCGTACTTCTTCAATAGCGCGCAGACCTGCGCGAATCCGATCTTCGTCCGTTTCAATTTCAATGGCCGATCGTAAGCGATCCGTCAGGGCCGCCCAGCTAATGGCCACGTCCTCATCCAGCAGCGCCGTGACGGCTTCGCCAAGAATAATGTCGGCCATTTTATCTTCAAAATCATTTTTCATGGGGTTATCCGGCAGCAGGTTTTGGGCGCAGAGCTTAGCACAGTGAAGCTGGCCCGAACATGAACGGGAAGGATACCTATAGAAAACATTTACGCGGCAGTGTTAACACGCGTCACGTCAGGGGAGTCCAGCAGAGCTAAGCTGTGCTGAAGGTACCTTACTCCAGCGCCGATAATTTCTTTCTGCGGCCGCGCTGCTTTGCTACGGGCGATGAGGCTGCCGCCACCTGTGAAGGCTTTTCAAGGCGATACAGGCAGACGTCGCCCCGCTCCGCCAGGCTTGCCGGCCAGATCATAGCCGCGTTCCCGTCCTCAACGTAAAGCTCGCCCAGCGGTTGCACCACGGCCCAGGGGGCACCTAGCATACGCCGCAGTTGCAGGATCTCCAGCGCCATGGCCACAGCTTCCGCTTCATAGCTGCCCTGATTTTCTGCGATTTGATTCAAACGATCTTCACTGAGCATTACTGACCCCCCTCTCAGTTATTCCCTTTTGCACTGATAGCCCGCCAGCGGATTGCCGGATACGCACCTCAGGTTCATGCTATAGACGTCTGCGGTGTTGATAAGTCTTTTAACCCGCTGCCTTTACGAAATTTTTACGAATAATAATGTGCCGTTAGCTTGCAGAGTCCGCAACCAGTTCTACGCTGGGCAGACCAGTGAAAAAAGTCTGCCAACTCTAAAATAACAAAGGCGAAAAAGATGATTCTAAGTGAGTTTATGCTGAGGTTAAACCGCTGGCCTCGCATGCATTTCACAGCAATTGAAAGCGAGCAACGTGATACCGGTATTGAGATTTATGCCATCGACTGCACAAACCAGACCAAAAGCCGGCTGCTTATTTATCGCACGCCCGACACACAACACGCTTCCGCAATGATGACGCATTTCATTAGCTGGCTTGAAAAAGCGAATCGTGGCAGAACTTTGCGGTTTGAGAAGGCACAAATAACGGCTGTCATGGCCGAGCAGCCAGCAACCAACCTTACCGCAACCTCCTAATCCTGTTGGGCCCGCTTTGGGCCCTTTTCTTTCCTGTATCTCAAACAGCCTCTCGGGTCTCCGGCCAGGCAACGGCCGCGCCTTTTGCAGTGAACAGGGCACCCTGGAAATCAGTGACACCAGCCGCCTCCAGCCACATCCATTCCTCAGGCTGTTCGATACCCGCTGCAATGACGTTTATCTCCAGCGCTGAACAACAGCGAAGCACTGCGTGTACCACCGCCTGACGGGGACCGCTGCGGTGAATATTGCGCACGATCGCTGCGCCGATGCGCACGCGGTCCGGCTGGACGTGCGCCAGCAGAGACAGTCCTGCCGAACCGTCACCAAAGTTGTCGATAGAGATACTGATACCGGCTTGCTTCAGTTGGCGTACCGCCTGAGTGAATGATTCCAGCTGAGAGATAACCTCTGTTTCACTGACGCCGAGTATTATTTGCTGCGGCACCAGCTCAGCACGGTCAATTGCGTTAATGAGCCGGCTAACGGCATCCGCAAGATTAACCAGCGTCATGGGCAATATGCTGACGTATAACATGATGTCGTCGGGACACGATCTGCCTGCCTTGTTCAGCGCCTCTGTGACGACGCTTAGGTTATACGCATAAAGCGCCTCGCCGGTCAGTCCATCCGGGGCTTCATCGGGTATGGCCTCGATGGCTGTGACCTTACGACCCAGAGGATCAACCACCGGGCGGAAGGTGACGCCCACCGCCGGGAACGGGGTACCGTTCTCATCCGGTACAAAGTCCCAATAGTCAGCGGGCAAAACCTCGAAGTAGTTTTCTTTCTCACGGGCTTCCACGAAGGTGCGTAAGAACTGCAGGCCCCGATCGTCGTATGTCAGACGATATTTAGACGTGCCGCGGTCAAGCACCGCCTGCAGCACACTGCCACTGTCATGGCGGCGCAGGTCAAACAGCTCCATTCCATGGTTGCCGAAGCGGCGCGACGGTGAGTAGTCGCGCATCAGCTCAACCACATTGTGGTGACGCCGGTCGGCGCAGATACGACCATAAATGTCCAGTACGCCCTCCTCCGGGCCCTCAAGAATCTGGAAGAAGTGCGTGCCGTTAAAGAGCAAGATCCCCGTAACCTGATGCCGGGCGTTGAGCAGGCTGGCTTTCTCCACCATACCCGGCAGGATGCTTATGGGTACCTCATCGGCAAGATGGCTTCGGTAAATAATTGTTGTAAGCATTTCTGGCTCCCTATTACCGCAGATTGTCACGGGCACCATAGCAGTTGGCTGACCATTCTCAAACCGGACCGGTAGTCACTCTCACCGCACCGCGACTTAAACGACGTAGACATCATTAAGCCTTTTTGTCCTCAACACAGGTATTAATTCATGCGGGTGCCGCGCTTCACAAAGCCAGTACGCATAGTAGCGAAGCATTTGTACGCAAAGTAATATCTTTCGATTTGAGCGCCTCCTGCATGCGTTTACCCAAAATCCTTATCAACAGTACTCAACCTGCGCGCCGCGAAAGGCTCAAGGTTACCGGCAGCACACGTCCACATTAACGCATGCAAAATCTGACGGATTGAACAGCCTGATTTAATTGTCAGAAAATAAATTTATCCGGCCACGGTTAATTCTTCGTGGATTACTTAAGTGGATTTTTTTTCATAAAGGGCCCATTAAACTCAGCAATTGATACAAATTATTACGAATTCAGCTTTTTTCAGAATAACCTACGGGCACTTTCACCATCTGCGACTACAGTGTGACGTGAGGCTGTCATCAACGTGAAACGGAGGTAGCTAATTTGTCTAATCATCACGACGGGAAAGGGCACGTCATTATTGGCGAAGCGGCATTAAGTCTTGCGCTGGGTGAAAAAGAGATAAGCGTGCATTCGCTTATTTCTGAGCTTGGACGCATGGCAAAAGCCGGCGGCAGCGATAACAGGCTCACGGAAATTTCGGAAGCCAGAAGCTGGTTGAAAAGCTTCAATGAGCCTGAACAGGCTGTCCGGTATCTGCCGTACCTGCAGACTTTTGCAGACCTGAACGACGAGAAGAACTGACGCCAAAGGACGTAGTCCGGCTCTGGCCGGAAGACGACGATGAAGATGACCTCACCGGTCTCGCCCAGGCGTGCACCGGCCGGAGAACCTGTCAGGGACGACACCCTTCGGTAGTACCGGCTTAAATCGCTTATAAAAAATGAATTTCACTACCTGACATCCCAGCATACAGTATCTCTTTTAACCAGAAGGAAACACGTATGTCCCGGTTTTATTACCTTCTCAATGCAGGACAGCATTACCAGTTACACGCCAGAGGATGCGTATGCCTGGAAGATCATCCAGAGCGTCAATTTCTGGGGTCTGCCCTCACCTATAGGCACGCCTATCAGATTGCATCGCAACGTATGAATGTTTGGGCCTCCATCTGTCGTCTGTGTATCGATGACAGCATGTCCGATACGCGGGACTCTACGCTCACACTTCATGCGCGATGAACTTTTTTAATCCTAAGTCACATTACGGATAATGATTCACACTCAGTAAAGTAACGCAGCTAAACTTAATGTCATCTATTTAAAGGTGACGGGAAGAACTATGTCAGAACATTTTATTCATGATGTAGCTATACCGCTGCCAGGTCATGAAGACGAAGCACCTGGCGGCAATCACGATATTCCACCTGACCGGAAATCCCTTTACTGATTGAACTGCTATCAGACTGTTTTTTTCCGCGCATGTTTATCAGCACCGCTTATCGCGATACACTGTATATATCCCCAATAAGCGGAGCGCATCTGAAAAACGGAAATGAAATAGAGGACCTTATGCACCAGGCTGTGGCTGTCGCGCTGAAGCAATTGCTGCGTCCCAGCGGGACCGTACATGTGCATGAACTCATCGCTGCCCTCTGGCGCCTGAAGGAGTCCGCCCCGGACAAAATAATGCGCGACTCCTGTGAGCGGGCTATCAGGTTACTGGCAAAAAAACTCAACTGAAATTATGCGGCGCCAGCCGCTTTCAGACACCGGGATCGTCCGGCGTATATCCCACGATCAACTGGAGCAGAACGCGCAGGATTTCCTGCCTTTCGGCGTTATTTTCAACCATGAGCTGATTCATGATATGCCGCATAATGGTTTTGTTATTCACCGGTGCCCCTATATAAATAAGGTTGTGGATAATGTCGTCCAGCGTTTCTTTCTGTAATGCATAACGGTCACCTTTAACCATAAGGCATGCCTGTATGTGTGCAACCGTATTGGTTTCTCTCATGCTGTGATGATCCCTGAATGCTCGCGCGATTCGCGTTGGTTTAAATTGCGCATTGGCTGGATTAAAGGTTGAAGATTATAGTCCTGCAGTCATAAATACTGCCGCTATAGTGAAGTATATGACAGTAAATGTATTGCGGAGCGAGCAAGCGCAGATTCAGAAAAAGCAGCTATTTGGGTAATTAAAACCCTGGCACTGACACATACGAAAGCGACAGGCATTACCTTACCTGCCGCCACAGTATGTGGTTATCTTAAGTCATCGTCATCTGCCATCAAGCGTAAGGTACTTTCCTGTGATGCAGTGCCTGAATGGCCTGCATCTGGTAAAAGCCAACTATCTTCACCAGTAGATTTAGCGCTAATACTACGGTGTCCTCGCAACCACTTGATGGCTTCCCTGATTGACAGCTCTCTTGAGTGACTACTGTCTGCCTTAAGCATCGCGGCCAATTCAGAGATAAGCGCATCGACGGTTATATCCTGTTCACGCACGGCTAGATTGACTGCTGCTTCACCAATAATTGCGTGACCGGTCATGTCTTCGCTGTACAACACGTTTGTACCTCGCTTATGAATTAGAGAACATTGTTTACTACGATAGTATTATAGCATTAACCTCCCCGGCTATATTATTTACCCGATGGGTTATGCCTATTAAAATATGCAACTCAATGTTGGAACTTTTCTCAACCTCTCTAAACAATAGGAATATTTGAATTACCTTGCGGCATGTAACAATCTCATCATTTATTTATAATAATGGTAGATAAGAGGTGCCTTAGAGTTTTCTATTGTTTAACTCTCACTTATGACGTTAAGGGATCGAAATTTCTCAACGCTTATGTAAACGACTTAATTAAATGTCTGGCATCATTAATGATTAGGTGACTAATCTAATAAAGTATTAACTAGCATAAGCAAAAGCAAGTTAATAACGAGATGTAATAGCAATGTGAGTCAGTAAACTGCTGATCTGAGCATAACTCAGAAGAGACATCTGATGATGAAAGTAAGAGGGGCTAGCTACATAGCTGACACAGTGCGTAAGTCAGCTATGGTTAAGTGTTTGCCAGTTTTAAGACACGTGCTGCGTGAATGGGCGCAGGTTTAGCTAAGCACCCTTACCTGAGATGATGACTACGGCGCAGGTATCCATGTCTCTGCTTCGCTATCATCGGGATAATAGTAACCATTCGGTATTGATTGAAGTTCAATCAGGCTGCCCCACGGAGCCTGAAAGTATACGCTAGCATTATTTTCGGTATCTTCATGACGGGAGTTACCATGTATTTCTGAAAGAAACCTTCCTCCCGCTGCCCTGACCCTTTCCACCGCATAATTTATATCGTCCACATAAAGAGAGATGTGATTCCAGCCAATATCCTGCAGCCTTACAGGTTGCTCCTGTTCTTCACTTTGTATCTCAAAAAGCTCGAGATTTGGACCATTACCAATCCGTAGCAAGCGCTGCTTGATAATCATTGTCCCGGAGCTTAAGCCTAATTGTTTCTCTGTATCTGCTCCCTGTCGTGGATGATCATGCTCTGTTAGGCCGTTATAGACAAATTTAGCGTCCAGCGCCTTCTGTAAAAATTCAGTTGCCTGTTGCAGGTCGGGAACGGTAAGCCCTACATGGTTTATGCCCCTGGTTGGCGCGCGCGTCGGTATATTTTCCATACATATCCTCCGGTTAGAATTATGATAACTTCTACAAAGAGTAGTACTTTTCTGCCCAATGAGCGGCGCGATAACTCATTGACACCCTTTCAATGCAAAAAAACGTCCTGTCAGATCATTAAGGGTTAATTAGAATGCTCCTTGAAAAGCTCATGTTGCTTGAATGCAGCCTTCACGGTGACAAACGCAACGACCGGGATTGGCTCGAGCATCTTCTTCATCCTGAATTCCGGGAGATTACACGTTCAGGCATGATGGTCGATCGCTCAGACACGATCATGTCGCTATTGAGCGAGAAAACTGCAAGTCCAATCATAAGCAGCAATTTCCGGTTAACCGAAATAAATGAAAGTTGCGCAATACTTCTTTACCGTACGTCTGATGCTGACGGGAGCCGACCTGCATTACGTTCCTCTTACTGGCTACTTTCGAAAGAGGGCCAGTGGTCTCTGATTTTCCACCAGGGTACGCCTGTACCGACGCGTGCTTAGCTAATTAGCCGCACTATTGTTTTCAGGTGTGATGCCCGGCAAATTCGAATATGAAATGAGTTCGACGGGTCGGTGCAACACAACCCGCACCAAAATGGACGGCAAAATTCTGAGTACTGTGGTCTTTTAAATCAGGCCTGGTATTCAGGTTTCTCTCCAGGAAGAGGTTCTGAAAGCTCCTGACCTTCAACTCCTGCGTAAAAAATTACCAGTTCAGCCCCCTGTTCAGACGTATACCCGCGGTGTGCGCTATTTACCGTTTCATTGATCGCCTCACCCGCATTAACGCGATATGTGGCGCCTGTATTCATGTCTTCAATTGTCAACTGTCCCGACAGGACGTATGCCGTGTTAGGCATGGCATGTGTGTGCCAGGGCAGCTCGCTATCAGGAGGTAAAGACATGCGCATTACCGAAATGAGTGGCTTGCCTTTGGAATACGCTTCATAAGGCTGCTTATTCCATGCTGTCCCACTCTGAAGAATAAGTTTATGTTCGATCTTATCCGAACCTTTATTTGGGGTCAGCTCTGCGTTTGCCATTGTCTATCCTTCTAATTGTGTATTTTCATGCTTTCAGACAAAAGTTTAGCAGAAGCAGAAAGATTGCTTTTTAAGCTCAACGCCAAAACAGCTTCAGAGCCGGACGTTGAAAATTCAAATTAATAATCAGATTGGAGCTGGAATTCGTCGCCGTAATCCGTACCATACGCGACATACTTTTGCCTGCTGGCTTTTTGTCGGCTGGCGCCAACCCGTCATTCATAGCGAATCAGATGGGGCATGAAAACGCGCAGATGGTATATGAAATCTACGCGACATGGATTGAAGAGATGAATGGCGAACAGGTTGACATGCTCAACAGCAAACTGGCTATCTGATAACAGTTGCCCCCTGTATGCCCCTTTTGGTTTCTGAGACAGTAAATAATGCATGATAATCAAGAAGTAACAAGAAAAGAGCAGTACAACCTGAACAAGCTTCAGAAGCGTCTGCGTCGTAACGTGGGCGAGGCCATTGCTGATTTCAACATGATTGAAGAAGGCGATCGCATCATGGTCTGCCTGTCTGGCGGTAAAGACAGCTACACCATGCTGGAAATTTTGTGCAGTTTGCAGAAGAGCGCGCCGGTGAACTTCTCACTGGTGGCGGTCAACCTCGACCAAAAACAGCCAGGATTCCCGGCACATATTCTGCCAGCGTATCTGGAAGAACAGGGTGTCGAGTATAAAATCGTTGACGAAGATACTTACTCCATCGTTAAAGAGAAGATTCCGGAAGGCAAGACCACCTGTTCGCTCTGTTCACGTCTGCGTCGCGGGATCCTTTACCGCACCGCTACCGAATTAGGCTGTACCAAGATTGCGCTGGGCCATCATCGCGACGATATCCTGCAGACCCTGTTCCTGAACATGTTCTACGGCGGCAAAATGAAAGGTATGCCACCAAAGCTAATGAGTGACGATGGTAAACATATTGTCATTCGTCCGCTGGCCTATTGCCGCGAAAAAGACATCATCCGCTTCGCTGAAGCGCGCCAGTATCCGATTATTCCGTGCAATCTGTGCGGTTCACAGCCGAACCTGCAGCGTCAGGTCGTCGCGGATATGCTGCGTGACTGGGATAAACGCTATCCGGGCCGTATCGAAACCATGTTCAGTGCGATGCAGAACATTGTGCCTTCCCACATGGCGGACATTAATTTGTTCGACTTTAAAGGCATTCAGCACGGCGATGAAGTGGTCGACGGCGGCGATATTGGCTTTGATCGCGAAACATTGCCGGTGAAACCTGCGGGCTGGCAGCCGGACGAAGAAGACGCGCCGGAAATGAGCGTGCGACTGGATGTGTTAGAAATTAAGTAATTTGTAGACGATTCTAATTAAGGCGCAGCGCTTCGGCTCTGCGCCTTTTTTATTACCGGTGAGGTGGCGGATCGATGATCGGTGGAAACTCGGGATCGTAGGGAGGATCGGGTTCCGGAATTGGCTGCGGATGAGGAATCGGTTCTGGAATCGGTGGCGGATCGGTTGGAATGGGATCGCTGGCAATGAGTTCTTGCATGCCCTGCTCCTTATCGCTGAATGTCCTTTAAGCATAGGAAAGGAAACACAGCCAAGCCAAGCGGGCAAAAAAAAGCCGGCGGATTAGCCGGCGTTGTACGAATCAAATGTGCTATGCAGTAATTCTAAAAAAGGAAGTAAGACAATATGGAGCGCAACGCCCATCGCTTGACGTTGCATTCACCTGCGAGAGAGAGTTTGCCCCTGTTAGGCGATCCACTTATTGATATCGATCAGGTTTTTCCCGCTTTTTTGCTTACAGCACCTTATTTAACAGCGGGTTAACGCTTATAACCTGAGACTTACATTACAACCAGTTGCGTCGTTTGAGCCATATCGCCACGCCCACCACCATCACCAGCAGTAGTACGCAGAACGCGGTAAAGCCCAGCGGCCAACTACCACCCGGAATACCGCCAAGGTTGACGCCAAACAATCCTGTCAGGAATGTCGCTGGCAGGAAAATCATCGCCATCAGCGACATGGTATAGGTGCGGCGGTTCATCGACTCTGCCAGTAAAGACGCGACTTCATCGGCCAAAATCCCGGTACGCGCTACGCCTGCATTGAGGTCATCCAGTCCGCGTCCCAGACGATCAGCAACGTCCTGCATACGACGACGGTCGTCATCATTCATCCACGGCAGTTTTTCACTTGCCAGACGGGCATATACATCACGTTGCGGCGCCATATAACGACGCATCACGATCAGTTGCTTACGCAGCAGCGCTAACTCGCCGCGTGCCGGAACCTGCTGATCCATCAACGCATCTTCCAGCTCGATAATTTTGTCGTGCATCTCTTCGATAAATTCGCTGGCGTGATCGGTGAGCGCATCGCAAACATCCACCAGCCAGCTACCGCCATCCACCGGGCCGTTACCGTTTTGCAAATCAGCCAGCACTTCGTCAATGGCATACACTTTGCGGCGACGCGTGGAGACGATCACTTTGTCGTTGATAAACACGCGCATGGCGACGAGTTGATCCGGTCGTGAATCGGCGTTGTGATTGACACTGCGCAGCACTATCATAAAACCGTCGCCCAGGCGCGTGACGCGTGGGCGCATGCTGTCGCCCGCTAACGCATCACGCACGGAATCGGGGATCAGCGGGGTATTTTGCAGCCACTCGGCACTTTGCCGTTGGGTGTAGTTCAGATGCAGCCAGCACGGACGCTCACAGTTGATGACATCTTTATCTTCAATCGGGATAACCCCGCCTTTGCCGTCGAGCTGGCAGGAGATAATGGCATCCGAAACTTTTAACGCTTTTCCTTCAATGACGTTCACTGACTCGCCTCACTTTCAAAATCAATACGATACAGTCTAGCGTGGCGCAGACGAGTTGCAATCATCAAGCTGTGAGCAAAGATGACAAGATAAAGGTGAGCATCCGCAGAAAGCGAGAGCGGCGACATCGTCATTGGATGCGTCTCCTTAATCCGTTGCTACGGTTATGGAGACGCACACAATCACACCACTCTGCTGATTAGCGTCGTTATATCAGTGCTTTTCGATCCACAGTTCGCGGCTGTAGGCGACATCTTCGGGATTGGTGATCGGATAACCTTTGACCCACGGTTTGATCAGTCGCCCGTTGGTATATTGGTAGATCGGGGCGATCGGTGCCTGATCGGCAATGATCTGCTCCGCTTTGTTGTAGTCGGTATTGCGGGCAGCCACGCTGGTTTCCATGCTGGCTTTGGTCAGCACCGCATCATAATCCGCGCTGTGGAAACGGGCGATATTGTCGGTGTGTGTTGAGGTCAGCAAACTCAGGAAAGTGGAAGGTTCATTGTAATCCCCGACCCATGACGCACGAATCACGTCAAAGTTACCGCTGTTGCGGCTGTCGATGTAGGTTTTCCACTCCTGGTTTTGCAGCGTAACGTCCACTCCAAGGTTCTTTTTCCACATCGACGCCACGGCGATGGCAATCTTCTGATGGCTTTCCGAGGTGTTATACAGCAGCGTCAAATGCAGCGGCTTGCCGGGACCGTAGCCCGCCGACGTCAGCAGCGCTTTTGCCTGTGCATTCAATTCCTGCTGGCTGTGCTGTTGCAGATAACTTTGCTGAGGTGTAAAGCCTGCGGTGACATCCGGTGTAAAGTGCCAGGCCGGTTTCTCCCCGGTACCCAACACTTTCTCGGCAATAATGCGACGATCGATGCTCCATGACAGCGCTTTACGCACGCGCACATCGGCGGTCGGGCCCTTTTCGGTGTTAAAGGCGTAGTAATAGGTGCCCAACTGATCCGGCGTATACACCTGGCCCGGCAGCTCTTTTTTCAGCAGCGCATACATATTTTTCGGGAAAGATTCGGTGATATCGATATCGCCCGCGCGGTAACGTTTGGTGGCGCTGGACTCTTCATTGATAGGGATAAAGGTGACTTTGGTGAGTACGGAATGGCTGTTATCCCAGTAGTGTTGATTGCGTACCAACACAATTTTTTCGTTCACCACGCGATCCTGCAATTGATAGGCGCCGTTGCCCACCAGTTTACCGGGCGACGTCCAGCTATCAGGATTTTGCTCAATCGCCTTCTGCGATACCGGATACATCGCGGCATTGGCCACCATGCTCGGGAACCACGGCACCGGGCGTGACAATGTCACCTTCAGATGAGTGGCATCGGTGGCTGTGACACCCAGCTGATCGGCACTCATTTGCCCTTTGGTGATGGCATCCGCGTTTTCGATGCCACTCAGCGCGGCAAACCACGCAAAGGGAGAACTGTTTTTCGGCTCCACCAGGCGCTGCCAGCTATAAACGAAGTCCTGCGCTGTCACCGGTTCGCCATTTGACCAGCGCGCATCTTTGCGCAGCGTGAAGATCCAGGTTTTGTTGTCATTGCTGTTCCAGCTTTCGGCCACGCCCGGCACGATTTTGCCGTGTGCGTCCTGATTGGTCAGCCCTTCAAACAGATCGCGCATCACCTGAATTTCTGGCAGCCCCACGGCTTTCATCGGATCCAGCGAGGCGGGTTCGTCTTTGATATGGCGAACAATTTCCTGTGTCGGCGCTAACTGTGCGCCCGCTGGCACATTAGCGGCAAACACCGGTGAGAAAACACCAGCAATCATTACGGCGGCCAGCGTCATGCGGAAAGTTAATGTCATCACCACTCCTTTACCCAAAAAAAATGGCGACTGCGAAGAGGTCTGCGTCGCCAGCGTCTTTGGTGACTCTATCGCAAATTGCTGATTGATATATAGCTATTTCCCTGTCTGCTGTTTACCGTTATGTTGAGGCTGAATTATCGGTCACATTTTTAATCCTGAACGCCAACCCAATTCAGGCTCTTTTGCACGATTTCAGAGAGGAATGTCATGTCGTCACACCATCCCCGTCCGCTGCGCGGCAAACTTGACGCGGTCTGGCAACAATATGGGCAATCGGTGCTGGGTGCGCCGCTGCTGTGGTTTCCCGCCCCGGCGGCCGATGCTGATAGCGGATTGATCATTGCCGGCACACACGGTGATGAAAATGCTGCCGTCGCGACCTTATCCGGTGCGATGCGCACGCTGCCGGAGTCACTGCGCCGCCATCATGTGGTGCTGGCGGTGAATCCGGATGGATGCCAGTTGGGCCTGCGTGCCAATGCCAACGGTGTCGATCTCAATCGCAATTTCCCGGCCGCCAACTGGCAAAATGGCGACACGGTGTATCGCTGGAACAGTGCGGCTGATGA
The DNA here is from genome assembly GCF_009829935.1 of Pantoea sp. Seng. Lineage (NCBI taxonomy): Bacteria > Pseudomonadati > Pseudomonadota > Gammaproteobacteria > Enterobacterales > Erwiniaceae > Pantoea > Pantoea sp. Seng. The sequence goes on from NZ_SZZV01000010.1 coordinate 29,793, forward strand.
GCGTGATGTGGTGCTGTCGACGGGCAGCAGCCCCGCTTCCGAGCCGGAAACGCGCGCGCTTTGTCAGCTGATCCACCAAATCAAGCCGAGCTGGGTGGTGTCCTGGCATGAGCCTCTGGCCTGCATTGACGACCCGCACCACAGCCACCTTGCGCAGTGGCTGGCAGAACAAACGCAATTACCGGTGGTGAGCAGCGTCGGCTATGCCACGCCAGGTTCTTTTGGCAGCTGGTGCGACGATCTCGGCTTGTTGTGCATAACCGCCGAGATGCCGCCCATTTCAGTGGATGAAGCGACTGAAGTGTACCTTGATGCGATGATTAACCTGCTGCGCTGGCAGCCGCAGGCTTAAGCACGCCGTGTGAAAAATGCAGCGACGGCTCAACATCGGCAGCTAGCCAGGTTGGGCCGTCAAGATCGGCGAATTTTGCGATCGGTGTCAGCGGTAACGCCGCGCGGATCGCCCTTGAAGTACACAGCATACAGCCGAGCATCACTGCAAACCCTTGCTGACGTGCCTCTTTTGCCAGCGCCAGGGCTTCCGTCAATCCACCGGTTTTATCCAGCTTGATATTCACCATCTCATAGCGCCCTTTGAACTGCGCCAGATTCTCCCGGGTGTGACAACTCTCATCCGCACAGATAGGAAGTGGGTGGACAAAGTTCGCCAATGCGGCATCTTCGGCTGCCGGAAGCGGTTGTTCGAGCATCGCAATGTTTAAATCTGCCAGTAGCTGACAGCGCGCCGCCAGCCCTTCTGCCTGCCAGGACTCATTGGCATCCACAATTAACGTCGCTTCCGGTACGGCACTGCGAATCGCCACCAGACGTTCACTGATCAAATGATGATCGAGTTTTATCTTCAGTAGACGCGCACCATGTTGCCACAACGCTAACGCGCTGCTGGCCATCGCTTCCGGTGTATCGATACTCACCGTATGCGCCGTAATGATTTCCTCTGCCAACTCAACACCGCACAGCGCCTGCAAACTTTTATTCTGTTGCTGGCGTTCCAGATCCCATAAGGCACAGTCAAGCGCGTTCCGCGCTGCACCGGCCGCTAATGCCTGTTGCAACTCCGCTCGCGTCATACCATTTTGTATCGCAGGCAACTGCGTGGCAATTTGTTGCAGCACTGAGTCTTCACTTTCGCCATAGCGTGCGTAAGGAGTCCCTTCACCTACCCCTTTCAGGCCGTCCTGTTCAATCTCGACCACCACAACATGCGCTTCCGTCCTGCTGCCGCGTGAAATAACAAACGGCGAATGTAACGGCCAGGCCTCTGGATAACTCTTCACTGTTCTCATTAATTCTCCTTAAATCCGTGGCTTAATTGCGATGTGCTTCTGCTATCGCGACGAAATGCGCTCGTAAACCCTTCGAAATTATGTCATAAACAAACGCTATATCTGCTCTGGCAGGCTTAATGCCAGACTTTTTCATCGCTAAAAGGAAATCGTATGTCTCAGAATGTTCACTTTCAGGGCAATCCGGTCCCGGTTGCAGGTCACTTCCCGCAGGCTGGCGAACAGGCAAAAGCTTTCTCTCTGGTCGCAAAGGACCTGAGTGACGTCTCCCTTTCTCAGTATGCAGGTAAACGCAAAGTTCTGAACATTTTCCCAAGTATTGATACCGGCGTGTGCGCGGCATCAGTGCGCAAGTTCAACGAGCGTTCTGGCGAATCCAGCAACACTGTGGTGCTGTGCATCTCTGCCGATCTGCCGTTTGCCCAGTCTCGTTTCTGCGGTGCAGAAAACGTGAGCAACGTGGTGACCCTGTCTGCGCTGCGCGGTGCTGAGTTCAAAGAAGATTACGGTGTGGCGATTGCTGATGGCCCACTGAAAGGCCTGACTGCCCGTGCAGTAGTGATACTGGATGAAAACGACAAAGTGATTTACAGCGAATTGGTGAACGAAATCACCGAAGAGCCCAACTATGATGCGGCACTGGCTGCACTGAAGTAAGTATTAAGATGATGTGATAAGGGCGCACTTCATAAAGTGCGCCCTTTTTTATGGCAGTGAGATAAGCGCTGTAAAATTACTCGCTCTCGCCGCGCTTCTGCCCCAACCCGTATTCTCGCAGTTTATTGGCAATCGCGGTATGCGACACTCCCAGGCGTTTTGCCAGTTTGCGCGTGCTTGGGTAAGACAAGTAGAGCCGCGTCAGCACCGAACGTTCGAAACGGCTGGTGATCTCATCCAGCGAACCTTCCATCGCTTCTTCGCCCAGCGTCACGTCTAACGCCTGCTCAGGCAGAATGATGTCCTGAGGACGTAACTCGTAGCCTTCCAGCTGCGTCAGTGCGCGATACAGCGCATTTTTCAACTGCCGCACATTACCCGGCCAGTTATAGCGTGTCAGGAACGGTGCCAGCTGCGGTGACAAACGCGGACGCGGCAGTCCCTGCTCATCGGCAAATCGCGCCACAAACATCTCTGTTAGCGGCAGGATGTCCAGCGGGCGCTCACGTAAAGGCGGCAAATTGAGCGTCAGTACATTAAGGCGGTAAAACAGGTCTTCACGGAACTCACCCCGTTGCACCAGCTCGATCAGGTTCTTCTGCGTGGCACAAATGACGCGCACATCCACATGCACTTCATGTTCTTCACCCACGCGACGGAAAGTGCCATCGTTGAGGAAGCGCAGCAGTTTTGTCTGCATGCGCGGTGACATCTCACCAATCTCATCCAGCAGCACCGAGCCGCCATTGGCCTGTTCAAAGAAACCTTTCTTGCCTTCCAGCGCGTTCGGATAAGCGCCCGCCGCGTGACCAAACAGCTCACTCTCGGCCACATCATCCGGCAGAGACGCACAGTTAAGCGCCAGAAAAGGTTTTTTACCGCGTGCGCTGCGCAGATGGCAGGCGCGTGCCAGCATATCTTTGCCGGTGCCAGTATCGCCGACAATCAGCAGTGGCGCGTCGTGCATCGCCAGTTTACGAGCCTGATCGATCACCTGACGCATTTTTGGCGTCACCGCCACGATGTGGTCAAATTCCGACTCATCCGTCACGGTGAGATTTTGCAGCTGACGTCCCATACGGGCGGTGGATTTCAGCGTGATCATTGCGCCGACGGGCTGATCGCTCTGCCCCTCTTCTTCCGCCAGATAAATTGGTCGGGCTTCCATCAGGAAATCACGGCCCTGAATAACAACGTGATGTGCCTGGGCTTCCACACGCTCATTCTCGATCCAGCGCTGGAAATTGAAACCGGTGATCAGAGTCGCGGCGTTCTGATTACGCAGCTTCTGTTCATCGAGATTAAACAGGTTTTGCGCTGCCGGGTTGGCGAGTTCCACCTTGCATTTAAGGTCGATAGAGAACACCGGCTCCGGCATAGCAATGAGTAATGCACTTAACGCGCGATGTTCACGCTCAGAGGGCATGTAGCTAACGGTGCGCACATCTGTTACGCCAGGTGTACGACGGATTTCCGCCATCAGTGTACTGAAGGGTTCGAATTCAAGGGCAGAAAAGTTGAGATAGATGCGACCGAGCGGCGCAATTTCAATACCGCGCAAGTCGATGTTGCGCGCAACCAGCAGGTCGAGTAGCTCGCGCGCCAGACCGATGCGGTCCTGGCAGAAAACTTCCAAACGCATTGCGATGAGCCTTAGTCAGGTTTTGATTTTAGTGATAATACGCTAACTTGCAGCGCCTCAGAAGGGGGCTGTCATGAAAAGTTGACAGTTTGAGGCAGGTGACGCGAAGAAGTGTAGCGGAACGATGCACAATAATCCCGCCAAATATCACATTTAACAAAGATAGTTTCACCTTTCACCCAGTTAGCAGCGTGAAAGGTGAACAAAGAGATGTTATTTAGCAGCCTGCCCTGCTTTATCCCCACTCTTAGACAGGGATTCTTTCAGCTGAACCAGTAATTCCCGACGGAAATCCCCAAGACGCGGCTTATCATCTTCCAGCCAGGGCAGTGGACGGCATAATTCCATGGCTTTGATGCCTAATCTCGCGGTCAGCAAACCGGCACCGATACCCTGTGCAGCGCGTGCCGAAAGGCGGGCCGCGATATCCTGCGACATCCAATCCATCCCCACTTCACGCACCAGTTCTGAGGCACCGGCGAAGGCCATATTCAGCAATACCAGGCGAAACAGGCGGATGCGGCTGAAATAGCCCAACTCAATGCCATAAATAGCCGCAATACGGTTGACCAGCCGCAGGTTACGCCAGGCAATAAACGCCATGTCCACCAGCGCCAGTGGGCTCACCGCAATCATCAGTGTCGATTCCGCAGCGTGGCGGCTGATCTCACGATGCGCCTGACGATCCAGCACCGGTTGCACCAGTTGCGCGTAAAGCATCACTATTTCGCGATCGTTATGAGTTTCATGCAGCGCCGCGTGCCAGCGCTGCAAAGCCGGATGCGCCTGATCGAGCTGCGCCTGCTGGGCTAGCTTTTCGCAAAAAGCGCGGCCTTTACCGATACCGTGGCTGTGCAGTAATTCCCGCCCGATATCCCGCTCTTCGGCTCGCTGGCGCAGTCGATAAAGACGACCCCATTCGCCAATTAATGCCCCGGCTCCGGCAATCACAATCAGGCCTCCAGCCACACCGGTGCCGAGTGAGAACCAATCACGCGTGATCCAGGCATCGTGCATCCACTGAGCGCCCTGCGCGACCACGCTGATGCCAAAAATCCCCAGACCCAGACCCACCAGCTTGCGCCAGAGACTGCGTTTGGGGCGTAGCGCGGCCTCAACCACTTTTTCACCTTCGCCCTCTGCCAGCGGCTCTGACTCTTGAGTGGCAAGAAACGCGCTCTCGCTTTCCTTACTAAAAGTTTGCGCCGTACGTAGCGGTTTCTGCGCCTCATCTTCGAGCGGTCGTGCAAAATCAATGCGCGGTTTTAATGGGGTTTCGTCGCTCATCGCAATTTATCTCCAAGTAAAAATTCCAGCGCGGCATCCATGCGAATGTGCGGCAGCGGCCGATCGACATCCAACTGCTGCGGCCGGAACTGTTCAAACTGAAATCCCTGCTGCTGCCAGAACTGATACCCGGGCAAACGTGGCGGCACTTCGCCGGGATAGAAGGTCAGCGCTTCGCCGTCATGAAGACGATGACCGCGCAGCGCGGGCAGCTTTTCGCCACGATGATCCACCAGCCCACTTTCGGTGGCCTGCACCGACGCCAGTCCAAGACAATCCATGCTGATCCCTTCAAACGCCGCGTTTTGCCAGGCATCCTGAACCAGCTGTTGTAACAGCGACACCATATTGGCGTGCTGATCGGCCGTGATATGGTCGGCTTTGGTGGCGGCAAACAAGAGTTTGTCAATCACCGGGGAAAACAGACGACGGAACAACGTGCGCTGCCCGTAATGGAAGCTTTGCATCAACTGCGTCAGTGCCAGCCGCATATCATTGAACGCCTGCGGCCCGCTGTTTAACGGTTGCAGACAATCCACCAGCACGATCTGACGGTCAAAACGCAGAAAATAATTTTTGTAGAAGCCCTTAACCACATGCTGGCAGTAATAGTTGAAACGTTGCTGCAGCACGGCAAAGTTACTGCCTGCGGGAGCCTGCAACAGCTTGCTGGCGTGAATCTCATCCAGCTGTGGCCAGGGGAAGAACTGCAGTGCCGGGGCACCTGCCAAATCACCCGGCAGTACGAAGCGGCCAGGCTGGATAAAGTGCAATCCCTCGGTTTTGCACTGATGCAGATAATCCGTCCAGGCCGCGGCAATCTCCGCCAGACGATTTTCATCCGCTGCGGCGAAAGGATCGAGATCCTGAGATAGGCTATGCCAGCGCGCCGCCCATTGCTGGCGATCGCCCTGCAGCAAGCCCATCATCTGTCGTGACCAGCTGAGGTAATCCTGCGCCAGCATCGGCAGATCGAGCAGCCATTCACCAGGGTAATCGACAATTTCCAGATAGAGCGTGGCGGTATCTTTGAAGTGGCGCAACAGCGATTGCTCTGGCCGATAGCGCAGCGCCAGACGCATTTCACTGACGCCGCGTGTCGGCGTTGGCCAGATGGGAGGCGTGCCATAGAGTTGCGCCAGCCCTTCGTCATAGGTAAAACGTGGCGTGCCCAGCTCACGCTGCGGCACACGTTTGACGCCCAGCAGGCGCTCTTCACGCACAACGGAAAACAGCGGCAAACGGGCGCCGCTGTGTACATTGAGAAGTTGGTTCACCAGCGAGGTGATAAACGCGGTTTTGCCGCTGCGGCTCAGACCCGTTACGGCAAGGCGTAAGTGGCGGTCAACACCGCGATTCATCAACGCCGCCAGTTCATTTTGCAGTCTTTTCATCCATCTCCCTGACGAAACGTGCTGACAGGCGTTTGAATACCTTACTCAGCAACGGTTCCAGGGCGGCCGCCAGAAGCAGGCGCAACGGGCGACGCGCCACCGATTTCACTGCCCAGCCAGCTAATCCGCCGGGCCCATAGGTTACTGCACTGATGATGATGAATTTCCCCGCCGACTTCAACGCAGGTGTTGCGCGGCGGCGCAGAGCAGTCATACGCGAATTGTACATCTCCACTCCTTAAGAATATGCGGTGAAGCGGACCCGCAGTGGGCCCGGCGGAAAAAATCAGATTTGACGGAAGCGGCTGCGCACGCTGAAGGTCTCGGAGGTGACGTAGCGTTCGATATCTCGCACGTTACGCTCATCACTGTTCAACGATGTTTCCAGCTCATCCAGTAAATCACGTGCAGTTGGCGTATGCTGGTCTGGAGCATCTGCGGGCTTTTCATCCAGCACAAAGCCCAGGATGAAGTACGCCACCACGGTAAACATGAACAACCCGAAAAACAGCGACAGCACCACAATCACACGTAACAGGCGCACCGGAATATCCAGATATTCCGCCAGACCGGCACAGACGCCGCGCACTTTGCCTTGCTGCGGGATGCGCCACAATTTGCGGCCATTCATCATGGTTGCCTCCAGTTTGGATGCTCCGCATCCAGAATGGCTTCGAGTGCTTCCACACGTTCACGCATGCGGCGCGCGTCTTGCGTCAGCTGTTGCAGACGCTGCATATCGCCTGATGACAGTTCCGCGCCACCGTTGCGTTTGTTGCTGTAGTGCAGCCATAACCAGATCGGCGCCACAAAGAGCACGAAGATCGTCAGGGGTATGGCGAGAAAAAGTGCGCTCATTGACTCTCCTTAATCATTAACACTCTGGTCGAGGGGCTCAGCGTCGAGCCCTACGTCCCTTACTCGCTGCGGTTCATTTTGGCTTTCAGCGCGGCCAGTTGCTGGCTGATTTCGTCGTCAGCTTTCAGCTCGGCAAACTCCTGGTCGAGACCTTTTGGCTTACCAAAACGCTGACTCTCCGCTTCCGCCTCCATGTGGTCGATACGACGTTCGAAGGACTCGAAGCGCGCCATGGCTTCATCCAGCTTACCGCTGTCCAGCTGACGGCGCACATCGCGGGAAGAAGATGCCGCCTGATGACGCAGCGTCAAGGCCTGCTGGCGTGCACGGGTTTCGCTGAGTTTTTTCTCCAGCTCACCGATCTCGCCTTTCATGCGATCCAGTGTTTCTTCAACCTGAATGGCTTCTTGTTTGAGTGCTGCAATCAGATCGGTTAGTTTCTGTTTTTCAATCAGCGCAGCACGCGCTAAGTCTTCTTTTTCTTTGCTGATGGCCAGCTCAGCTTTTTCCTGCCATTCAGCCTGCTGAATTTCGGCCTGCTCGATACGGCGCAGCAGCTGTTTCTTTTCTGCCAGCGCGCGCGCTGAGGTGGAGCGAACTTCCACCAGCGTGTCTTCCATTTCCTGAATCATCAGGCGTACCAGTTTCTGCGGATCTTCGGCGCGTTCCAGCAGGGAATTGATGTTAGCGTTCACGATGTCGGCGAAACGAGAAAAAATACCCATAATGATGTTCCTCTATTTGTCATGTGGTTGTGCGGTGCACGGTTTCTTAATACAAATGGCGTGCCAACTTTTAATTTGTTGATTTTGCTTGTTTTGCATATTTTACTTTCACGTAAGCATCTATTAATGTAGTGAAATTGATTAACCAGTGGCGAAATTCATCATGGCAAATGGTAACGATAACCTGTTGGGCGAATCGAATAACTTTCTGGAGGTGCTGGAGCAGGTTTCCCGTCTCGCGCCGCTGGAAAAACCGGTGCTGGTCATTGGCGAACGCGGAACCGGTAAAGAGTTGATTGCCAGCCGCCTGCACTATCTCTCCGATCGCTGGCAAGGGCCTTTTGTGTCGCTGAACTGCGCGGCACTGAATGAAAACCTGCTCGATTCCGAACTGTTCGGCCACGAAGCCGGGGCGTTTACCGGCGCGCAAAAACGTCATCTTGGCCGCTTTGAGCGTGCTGACGCCGGCACCTTGTTCCTCGATGAGCTGGCGACCGCGCCGATGCTGGTGCAGGAAAAGCTGCTACGTGTCATCGAATACGGCCAGTTAGAGCGTGTTGGCGGCAATCAGTCCTTGCAGGTCAATGTGCGTCTGGTGTGTGCCACCAATGAAGATCTACCCGCACTGGCTGCTGCAGGAAAATTCCGCGCCGACCTGCTCGATCGCCTCGCTTTTGATGTGGTGCAACTGCCGCCGTTGCGCGAACGCCGCAGCGATATCCTGGTGATGGCCGAACACTTTGCTATCCAGATGTGCCGCGAACTCGGCCTGCCATTATTCCCCGGTTTCAGCGAACGTGCTCAGCTCACGCTGCTCACTTACAGCTGGCCGGGCAACGTGCGCGAATTGAAGAATGTGGTGGAACGCTCGGTGTATCGCCATCACAGCGCAGAAGAAGAGCTGGATAACATCATCATCAACCCTTTCGCCCCGCGCAACGCCGCGCCTGAAACCCACTCTGAACACAACACCAGCGGCTTACCCGCCCTGCCACTTGATCTGCGCCAGTGGCAAAATCAGCATGAGCGCGACCTGGTCGAAGCCAGCTTGCAACAGGCAAAATACAACCAACGCCGCGCCGCCGAGCTACTGCGGGTCACCTACCATCAGTTACGCGCCATGATGAAAAAGCACGGCATTCAGGCGCGGGACGAAGATTGAACACCAAAGCGCGTGCTGCAAACGCTGCGGCGCCGAATTACTGCGGATGACGTACCAACAATTACGATAAATTATGAACAAGCACGGTATGCGGCACGTGATATGGATTAGCCTTAGCCACATAAGATGAAAATGTGCACCCTGGTGATTATTAGGGCGTACATCGTGGCTTTGCTGCTAGCGGAGAAATCCCCACATCATCGTTTAACTGGTCGAAAGGTTTTTCAACGACAGCTCAGGTGTGGGTCGGTTTTCCCTATAGCTTTTGTGCTGACGCAAGGCGGCAAGTGCGCTAATCCCCGGGAGCATACATCAGTATGTGACTGGGGTTAGTGCGCGCAGCCAACGCAGCAACAGTGCAAAAGATGACGGGAAAAATGACACACAAAAAAAAGCCCGCACTAGGCGGGCAACTTAATACTGGAAGCAATGTGAGCAATGTCGTGCTCTTCTTCGGTAGAGCCACCGTCGAAGCGCAGAAGAATAATAATCATTCTTATTATCATCTGTAAAGCCCTAATTGAGAATTTTTCTCATTTCCACACTAACATTGTGATTACCCCTTCGCCAGATTGGCGAAAAACAACGCAGAACCATCATGAATTTGGGGAGTGTGTGACGTTTGCGATACACTCACGCTATTGCCTCAGAATCGTTGAGTTCTATGCCAAAATTATTCTCCTCGCTGCTGCTCGGTCTCAGCGTATTGAGTGCGTCTGCGCTGGCCGCACCAACCAATAACATCCGTAATAGCGGTTTTGTTTATTGCGTCAATGGCACGGTCAATACCTTTAATCCACAAATGGTCAGCAGCGGCCTGGTTGTGGATACGCTGGCGGCACAGCTCTATGACCGCCTGCTGGATGTGGACCCTTACACTTATCGCCTGATTCCTGACCTGGCCCAAAGCTGGGAAGTGCGCGATAACGGTGCCACTTATCGTTTTCATCTGCGCAAAGATGTCTCTTTCCAGCACACAAACTGGTTTAAACCCACGCGAAAAATGAATGCCGATGACGTGGTGTTCAGCTTTGCGCGCATGTTTGACCGCCAGCATCCATGGCATAACGTCAACGGCGGCAGCTATCCCTACTTCGATAGTCTGCAATTCTCGGACTCGGTACAAAGCGTTAAAAAACTGGACAACGACACGGTCGAAATCCGTCTCAACAGTCCGGACGCCTCATTCCTCTGGCATATTGCTACTCATTACGCGCCCATCCTGTCGCAGGAATACGCCAACAAGCTAACGGCAATAGGACAGCAGGAGCGACTGGATCGCGAACCGGTGGGTACCGGGCCGTTCCAGCTAAGCGAGTACCGCACCGGGCAGTATCTGCGCCTGGCGCGCAATCCGCAGTACTGGAAAGGTGTGCCGCGTTTGCAACAGGTGGTGATCGATCTTGGCGTGGGCGGAACGGGGCGTCTTTCGAAATTGCTCACCGGCGAATGCGATGTGCTGGCCTATCCGGCAGCCAGTCAGCTCTCCATCCTGCGCGATGATCCACGTCTGCGCATGACGCTGCGCCCCGGCATGAACATCGCCTATTTAGCTTTTAACACGCGTAAACCGCCACTGGATCGCCCGGAAGTGCGTCACGCGCTGGCGCTGGCGATCAATAACGAACGCCTGATGGAATCGATCTATTACGGCACTGCTGAAACCGCCGCCTCCATTTTACCGCGTGCTTCCTGGGCGTATGATAATGATGCGCGGGTCACCGAATACAATCCGGCGAAAGCTCGTGAAGCGCTGAAAGCGCTTGGGCTGGAAGATCTGCACTTGCGACTGGTGGTGCCCACCACCTCACAATCCTGGAACCCCAGCCCACTGAAAACCGCTGAGCTGCTGCAAGCCGATTTGGCTCAGGTTGGCGTGCGCGTCACCATCGCGCCGGTGGAAGGCCGTTTCCAGGAAGCGCAGTTGATGGCGATGAATCATGATCTGACGCTGACCGGCTGGGCAACAGACAGTAACGACCCGGACAGCTTCTTTCGGCCGCTGTTGAGCTGTGCAGCCATCCGCTCGCAGACCAACTTTGCGCACTGGTGTTCACCGGCCTTTGATGAATCATTGCAACGGGCGCTGTTGTCGCAACAACTTTCGGCGCGCATCGACAGCTACGATCAGGCACAGCAAATTCTGGCGCAGGAATTACCGGTATTGCCGCTGGCGTCATCGTTGCGTTTACAGGCATATCGCCATGATATTAAAGGTCTGGTGCTAAGTCCGTTCGGGAATGCCTCGTTTGCCGGGGTTTACCGTGATGAGAGCAGCGAGGAATAAGCATGATCATCTATATATTGCGTCGCCTGCTGTTGCTGCTGATCACCCTGTTTTTATTGTCGCTGGTGAGTTTCAGTCTTAGCTACTTTACGCCGAATGCGCCGCTGGAAGGTGCCTCACTGTTCGATGCCTGGTGGTTCTGGTTTAAAGGCCTGCTGCAATTTGACTTCGGTGTTTCCAGCACCAACGGCCAGCTGATCGACCTGCAACTGCGCGAGGTGTTCCCCGCCACGCTGGAGCTTTGCATTCTGGCCTTCATGCTGGCGCTGCTGGTGGGTATTCCGCTGGGAATTTGCGCGGGTGTGATGCGCAAAAAATGGCAGGATAAAGCCATCAGCGCACTGGCACTGCTCGGTTTCTCGATGCCGGTGTTCTGGCTGGCACTGCTGTTCACCCTGTTCTTCTCCCTGACACTGGGCTGGTTGCCGGTTTCCGGGCGCTTTGATCTGCTCTACCCGGTACAGAACTTGACCGGCTTTGCACTGATTGATGCCTGGCTGAGTCCTTCACCGTGGCGTCATGAGATGTTGATGAGTGCCCTGACTCATATGATTTTGCCGGTGGTGGTCCTGGCGGTCGCGCCAACCACCGAGGTCATTCGTTTGCTGCGCAGCAGCACCAGCGATGTCATGGATAAAAACTATGTGAAAGCGGCGGCCACGCGCGGATTATCTCGCTTCACCGTGATTCGCCGCCATGTGCTGCACAACGCGCTGCCGCCCGTCATCCCGCGTCTGGGTTTGCAGTTTTCTACCATGCTGACGCTGGCGATGATTACGGAAGTGGTGTTCAACTGGCCGGGCATTGGCCGCTGGTTGATCAACGCCATTCGTCAGCAGGATTATGCGGCCATCTCTGCCGGTGTGATGGTGGTCGGCGGTTTGGTGATTCTGGTCAGCGTGCTGTCAGATATTCTGGGTGCGGCGCTTAATCCGTTGAAACACAAGGAATGGTATGCCTTACGATGATATCTATGCAGAGAAGCGGCTGCCCAGCCCGTTTCGTCTGTTTTGGCAGCGTTTTTATCGTGATACCAGTGGCATGATCGGATTGTACGGCTTTGGTGCCCTGTTATTCCTGTGCCTGTTTGGCGGCTTATTGTCGCCCTATGGCATTGATCAGCAGTTCCTCGGCTATCAACTGTTGCCCCCTTCCTGGTCGCGCTACGGGGATGTCTCCTTCTTCCTCGGCACCGATGATTTGGGCCGCGATGTATTGAGTCGCCTGCTGAGCGGCGTAGCGCCAACGGTTGGTTCGGCCATCATGGTGACGGTTTTAGCCGCGATCTGCGCCCTGATCCTGGGGGTGCTGGCTGGCATTACCCACGGTTTGCGCTCTGCGGTAATGAACCACGTGCTGGATACCTTGCTCTCCATCCCTTCGCTGCTGCTGGCAATCATTGTAGTGGCCTTTTTAGGCCCGCGTCTTGAACACGCCATGCTGGCGGTATTGCTGGCAATCATTCCGCGCCTGGTGCGGGAGATCTATACTGCGGTACATAACGAGATGGAAAAAGAGTACGTGGTGGCGCTGCGTCTGGATGGCGCGCGCAATCTGAATATTCTGTGGAACGCGGTGCTACCCAATGTCCTGCCGCTGCTGGTCGGGGAATTTACGCGTTCACTCTCCATGGCCATTCTCGACATTGCCGCACTCGGTTTCCTCGATTTAGGGGCACAGCTGCCCTCACCGGAATGGGGAGCGATGCTGGGCGATGCGCTGGAGCTGATTTATGTCGCGCCCTGGACCGTGATGCTGCCCGGCGTCGCGCTGATGGTCAGTGTGTTGATCGTTAACCTGCTGGGCGATGGCATCCGTCGCGCTGTAGAAGCGGGAGCTGAATAATGCCGTTACTGGATATTCGTAATCTCACTATCGAGTTCATGACCTCAGAAGGTCCGGTGAAGGCCGTTGATCGCATTAATCTGACGCTCAGTGAAGGTGAAGTACGTGGGCTGGTGGGGGAATCCGGCTCCGGCAAAAGCCTGATTGCGAAAGCGATTTGCGGCGTAACCAAAGACAACTGGCGCGTCACCGCCGATCGTATGGTGTTCGATGATATCGATTTGCTGCGTTTGTCGCCGCGCGAACGACGCCGCATTGTCGGCCATAACGTGTCGATGATTTTCCAGGAACCGCAATCCTGCCTGGATCCCTCTGAAAGCATCGGCCGCCAGTTGATGCAGGCGATCCCACGCTGGACGTTTAAAGGGCGCTGGTATCAGCGTTTGTGGTTCTGGCGCAAAGCGCGTGCCATCGAGCTGTTGCACCGCGTGGGCATTAAAGACCACAAAGACATCATGCGAAGCTTCCCGTATGAATTGACGGAAGGTGAATGCCAGAAAGTGATGATCGCCATTGCGCTGGCCAATCAGCCGCGTCTGCTGATCGCCGATGAGCCGACCAATGCTATGGAACCGACCACGCAGGCACAAATATTCCGCTTGTTGAGTCGCCTCAACCAAAATAACAACACCACGATTTTGCTGATCAGTCATGACCTGCGCACCATGAGCCAGTGGGCGGATCGCATAAACGTGATGTACTGCGGTCAGACCGTCGAAACCGCGCAGAGTGAAGATTTAATGGATACGCCGCATCATCCTTATACACAGGCGCTGATTCGCGCGATGCCCGACTTTGGCAGTGCGCTGCCGCATAAAAGCCGCCTGAACACACTGTCCGGCGCGATTCCCTCACTGGAGCATTTACCGATTGGCTGTCGTCTGGGACCCCGCTGTCCCTATGCACAGCGTAAGTGTATTGAGACACCGCGCCTCACCGGCACTAAATCCCACCTGTTTGCCTGTCACTTCCCGTTAAATGTGGAGGGGCAATGAGCATGGAAACGCTGCTGGAAGTGCGCAACCTGAGTAAAACCTATCGCTATCGCACCGGTCTGTTTCGCCGACAGCATGTGGAGGCGGTAAAAGGGGTAAGCTTCACCTTGCGTGAGAAGCAGACCTTAGCGGTCATTGGCGAGAACGGCTCGGGGAAATCCACGCTGGCGAAAATGTTGAGCGGCATGGTGGCCCCGACGGCAGGTGAGATGCTGATTGACGATCATCCGCTGGAGTATGGCGATTACGGTTATCGCAGCCAGCGTATTCGCATGATTTTTCAGGATCCTTCGACCTCGCTTAATCCGCGCCAGCGCGTCAGTCAGATCCTCGATTTCCCGCTGCGCCTGAATACCGAACTGGATGATGAAGCGCGAGAGAAGCGCATTATTGCCACACTGCGCCAGGTGGGTTTGCTGCGCGATCACGCCGGTTACTATCCGCATATGCTGGCTCCCGGCCAGAAGCAGCGTCTGGCACTGGCTCGCGCACTGATCCTGCAGCCGAAAGTGATTGTTGCCGATGAGGCCCTCGCCTCACTGGATATGACCATGCGTTCGCAGCTGGTCAATCTGATGCTGGAACTGCAGGAGAAGCACGGCATCGCCTATATTTATGTGACGCAACATATCGGCATGATGAAGCACATCAGCGATCAGGTGCTGGTGATGCATCAGGGTGAAGTGGTGGAACGCGGCGGCACGGCTGATGTGCTGGCCTCGCCACTGCATGACCTCACTAAGCGGCTGATCACCAGCCATTTTGGCGAAGCCTTAACCGCTGAAGCCTGGCGCAAAATTTAAAGTAAGGCTATGCAACAATTGCATAGCTTTTTTTAAAAAATTTCAAATAGACCATATCGCTTTAGCTTGCTTTGCCAAATAGCCTTGCCGATTTCTAATGTTATCTGGATTCCATTTTTTAAATCCAAATTTACTTGATAGCTCATATTTGCTGGTTTGATAGACCTCTACTTTTTTATCTAACGTACTATTTGCGATGGCAACATTTTTAGATGCTTCTAATATTGTAAAGTTTCCTAGCCTATAAATAAATGCTTCCTGGGTATCCGCCGGGAAACTTTGTTCCCAATCTGACGAAGGATTTTCCGGCAGAATATGCTCCAAAGTACCCGCATCATTTTCATAGTCTAAACTTTTAGAGCCTAAGTGATTTTCTATAGTGAAGAGGATATACCTTGCCATTTTTGCTGAGCGTTTAGTTTTTACAATTTTTTCCTCAAAATTCCTTACAAACTCCTCATCGCTAATGTAAAGCCCTCTCAATCTATCAAACACCTCGGAGGCTTTCGTAATCTGCCCTGAACTTATCGACATGGCAACTTCAGTATAAATCTTTTCCATTGCATTAGGATTTTGTCCAGAGATAATTAGATATCTAAATGAGATAACTGTGCATACCCTCAGGGTTCTTGTAAATTCTTCGGGTTCGAAACATTTTTCTGCTGCCATCAGAAGTGGGAAGCATTGCGAAATTTTGAATAAATCCAACTCTCGTATGTGTTTTTTATTTTTTTGAGCATCTTCCCAATAAGCACTATTGGGCTCATTCAAAGCTGAATATACCGCAGCCATTTCTTCTAATTCTTTCATTAAATCAGATGCTTCCTTAGCACTTTTAACTTTTTGCTTGATTGTTTTAAACAACTCTTTTTCTTGAATGTGGCCCCTTGATGTCATCCATGAGTGCCTGAGAAAACGAGGGAAGTTAGGATATGAGACCTGTTGAATAATCGAATCCCAAAGATATTTTATATGTTGTCGATCATCATCATTAACTATTGAAAAAATATAGTTCTTCAGTAAATCTGTAACCGAAAGTGCTAAGCCTCGATCATTAAGCGTTTCAAATATTAGAAAGGCGCTTAAGTCGTTTGTAGCAGTAATTTTAATAAACAATAAATTATCTGAAATATACTCTACGAACTCTACTAAAGCCTCCATCCCACCTAATGCTAGGATGTCAGAATGTAGCTTACCCTTGAAATATTGAAAACACTCATATAAATTTTTATTGCTTTTTAACTGAGATCTGAGATTGTGAGGCTTCCTCAACTGAAGTAAAAAAGTCGTGAAGAAAGGATCATTATTTTCGTTCAGTTTTAACTTATTGATAGTGGTGAGGGAAGATAATGATTTCTTCCCTATATAACCATCCATTAAAATATCCTTTCTAAGTTCATTTTCCTCTATATTTTCGCCACTTGATATCATGTCATCAATAATGCTAATTGATGATAAAATTATTAGAGTTAATGTAGTGAGTCTTTGCTGACCATCTATAACTTCAAATCCTTTCTTTTCCCTCGGTATTAAAACAATAGATCCCATATAATGTTTCGCATCAGCTAGCCTGTTAGCAGTAATGTCGTTCCAAAGATCTTCCCAATGAGATTCTTCCCAAGAGTAATCACGTTGATAAGTTGGAATAATAAACCGGCTATCACTTTTAATTATTTTACCAAATGATTCAGCCCCAGCATTGAGGAGACTATCTGCGCTCATATCAAATTCCTTATTAATTCATGAGATTAAATAACATCACGATATTTACAATTGTTAGTAGCAAATCAAAGGATCATACTAATTCTAACAATATTTCTAATGATTTCAGGTGTCCAGTAATAATTGAATTCTTAGTTCTCGATTACCTATGCAATGGCGACTATGCTAGAATCCGCACGTCGATTAACGTCGGTCGCCTACTATTTAATCATTGCGACCGCCAACAACAATGACCATAAGGATTACAGCTATGGGTTTTCTTTCCGGTAAGCGCATTCTGATTACTGGCGTTGCCAGTAAACTCTCCATTGCCTACGGTATTGCACAGGCGATGCACAAACAGGGCGCAGAACTGGCTTTCACCTACCAGAACGACAAGTTGAAAAGTCGTGTGGAAGAGTTCGCTAAAGATTTGGGTTCTGACATTGTTCTGCCGTGCGATGTGGCAGAAGACGAGAGTATCACTGCGCTGTTCACCGAACTGGCAAAAACCTGGCCAAAATTTGACGGTTTTGTTCACTCAATTGGTTTCGCACCAGGCGATCAGCTGGATGGTGACTACGTGAACGCCGTGACCCGTGAAGGCTTCAAAATCGCTCACGACATCTCTGCCTACAGCTTCGTGGCGATGGCGAAAGAGTGCCGTGCAATGCTGAACCCGAATTCAGCCCTGCTGACCCTGTCTTATCTGGGTGCTGAGCGCGCAATCCCTAACTACAACGTAATGGGTCTGGCTAAAGCGTCTCTGGAAGCCAACGTACGTTACATGGCGAACGCGATGGGTCCTGAAGGTACGCGTGTTAACGCCGTATCCGCGGGTCCAATCCGTACCCTGGCAGCATCAGGGATCAAAGATTTCCGTAAGATGCTGGCTCACTGTGAAGCTGTTACTCCAAT
Organism: Pantoea sp. Seng; assembly: GCF_009829935.1. Lineage (NCBI taxonomy): Bacteria > Pseudomonadati > Pseudomonadota > Gammaproteobacteria > Enterobacterales > Erwiniaceae > Pantoea > Pantoea sp. Seng. The sequence goes on from NZ_SZZV01000010.1 coordinate 47,374, forward strand.
TCGCCGTACTGTCACCATCGAAGACGTGGGTAACTCTGCGGCCTTCCTGTGCTCTGACCTGGCGGGTGGTATCACCGGTGAGGTGGTACACGTTGATGGCGGCTTCAGCATTGCCGCGATGAACGAGCTGGAACTGAAATAAGTTCTGAAGGCGAGCCGGGTGCTCGCCTTTTTTCTTAGCGAAGTCTCGGCTGTCTTCGCCGATTTTCGCCCTGTTCACTTTCGACTGATTTCTCCCGCAAACTCACCTCTCCCTGCTAGCTACCGATTGAATTTTCAGGCGTATAGATTCATTCGATCTTAATTATTCCCCTTCATTCTTTTGCCACAGCCAGTGCTTCAGCGACGATAAGCTAGCCTTTTGGTGGCGATGCGCTTTTCAGATTTGCCCGTCGCGTACCCAGACCGTTTTTTGCGCAAGGAATGACCATGGAACAACGCCGTTCTCCCGGCCATGACCACTGGTTTTATGAAAGCCAGACTCGCCCGCACACCCACGCCACCACGCCATTAGTGCCCGAAGCCGCCTTTCTCGAAGATCGCTTTTTATTAGGTCTGCAACAGGAAGCCACTGCTCTTCAGCCCCTGTTTACTCGTTTCCAGCCGGCGTTACTGGCCGCGCGCGATCTGAGCCAGATTTTGCTGCCGGATACGCTGAGCAACTCACTCACGCATACCTTAACGCTCTACGATCGTCTCAGTACCGCGTTGACGGTGGCGCAGGTTGCCGGTGTGCAGAGACTGTGTAATCACTACTCGGCGCGCCTCAACCCCCTGCCGGGCCCGGATTCCTCTCGCGAGAGTAACAACCGCCTGACACAAATCACCCAGTACGCGCGTCAGTTGGCGATGCAACCGGCTCTGATCAATGTCACTGGTATCAGCGCCCTGGATGCCGTCGGGCTCACTGAGCCAGATATCGTCACTCTCAATCAACTGGTGGGATTTGTCAGCTATCAGGCGCGAGTGGTCGCGGCACTGCAAGCCATGATGGGCTTACCGGTACGCTGGATACCTGGCGTATCACCACCAGCGGATGCCGATCCGGCGCTTTTTGACCGCGACACCGCATGGCAGCACGCGCTCAAACCGGTTGAGTTACGCTATGCCAGTGCCGATCAATTGGCGGCGATAACCTTCTGTCAGGGCATCGAAGGATTAGAGGACGCGATTTGGTTGCTGGTGCATGACGCGCAGGCGCTGTATGGCTGGGCGACTTTGCAACAGCGCATCGGTGAACATCATGATGAGCAATCCGCGTTGGCGCTGGCAACCTGCGCGCGCATCCTGGGTTGTCAGCGCCCGTTCACGCGTCATGCCGCTTGCCAGCGCGAAGCATTGCTTGCAGATGTTGATAAAGCGGGAGAAGTGCAGCCGGTGATTGGCGTTACCGCTCAGCTGGTTCGCATGCCAGAGCGTTTTAGCGCAGCACACTTGCAGCCATTGCTGAATGCGGGATGGGGAACCGAGCGCATTTTCGCTCTGTTGCAAGCAGTGGCGTTTGCCAGCTGGCAGGATCGGTTATGGATGGCGCTGGGTGAAACGCGTTAATCCGGCAGATGGCGCCGCGCTTCGTCAAAGAAATGTTGAGCCAGCGGCGATGCCCTGCCCGGCTCAGCAACCACCAACGCGGCCTGGCGTCCCATGGGTGCCATCGCAATCGGCCTCCGCGCCACATTTTGCAGCATTTCCGGCAGTAAATGTCCGCGCGGCGACACCATCACGCCTAATCCCACCTGCGCGCTCTGTAATAGCTGCATAATCGAGGCACTTTCCACAATCACTCGCGGTAGCAAACCGGTTTCGCGCAGTTGGCTATCCACGTAACGACGGAAATAGCGCGTGGGTTCCGCAAGGCACAGCGGAAGCTGCGCCAGTTGCGCAAGTGATACCGTGTCGTGTTGAAGTAAATCCGGGAAGTGCTCAGGATTAAAAATCGCCTCCACGCCGGGATCTTTCAACAGCGCGGTCTGAAAGTGTAATTCTCGCAGAGCGGTGAGCTCGAAGAAACCAATGCCGCCGTCCACCGTATGGCTATTCAGTGCCTCCAGCAGTTGGTCCGCACTCATGGCGGAGACACGATAATCCAGCTGCGGATAGCGCGTTTCAACCGCTTTTAATAACGCCGGCAAGGCGACACTGCACTGTGGCATCACGCCCAGGCGCAGCGTGCCGTTGACGCCATGCTTCAGCGACTCGACTTCCAGCTTCAGTCCCGAGTAAACCGACACGATTTCACGCGCCCAGGTCAGCACCCGTTCCCCTTCCGGCGTAAAGCCGTCAAAGTTGTTGCTGCGATTGATCAGCGATAAACCCAGTTCACGCTCAAGGTTTTTTAACCGCATCGATAAGGTCGGCTGACTGACAAAACTGGCCTCTGCCGCGCGGCCAAAATGGCGCTCGCGCTCAAGATTGCATAAATAAATCAATTGCTTGATGTCGATGTTAATATCCGCCCTGAAGTCACGATCGCGCTATGTTAGCAAACCCGCGCAGCTTTATCCGTTTCACCATGCAAAAAGCACAAAGGCCGCCGTTTGGCAGCCTTCGGTTGAAAGTTAATGTCCCACCCGGCGCTTATCTCCGGCACTCTTAATGGCTTAGCTCTTGAAGGGGCGAAGTCATCATCTCCCATCTCAGCTAGGGGGGCTTAACATTGATTGCTAATTTTATTATTAGCGTGGTAACTAAATGTGTTATGCCACGCCCAGTGCACTTTTCACTTCGTTAGCAATTTTCTCCACCTGCGGACCGTAAATGACCTGCACATCGTGATCGCTGACCCGGTTAACACCGTTGGCGCCAGTGGTCAGCAACGTTTGATCGACCACTTCATTCATCTCTTTCACGCGCACCCGCAGGCGGGTGAAACAGCAATCGACGTCCTCTATATTGGCCTCGCCGCCCAACCCGCTGATGATCACCTTAATACGTTCATCGGCTGTCACCTGCACGGTTTGCGGCTCCTCATCCGATTCTCGTCCAGGCGTTTCCACTCGCATGCGCGTAATGACAAAACGGAAGCCGTAATAGTAGATCGGCGCATAAATCACCCCCAGCGCTACCGTCCACCACCATTGGGTTTTACTGCCACCGAGTATACCGAACACCACCAGATCGATCGCGCCGCCCTGCACGTTGCCGATCATTAAATGCAGCATCGACATCAGCATAAATGACAGGCCGGTCAATAACGCATGCAGGATGTAGAGCATCGGTGATACGAAGATAAAACAGAACTCCAGCGGTTCAGTGATGCCGGTGGTGAAGGAGGTCAACGCACCTGCCATCACCAGCGCTTTAACCCGCTGTTTATGCTCCGGGCGCGCGGTGTGGTAGATCGCCAGTGCAGCAGCAGGCAAGCCGAACATCATCACCGGGATTTTACCCTGAGCCAGGAATTGGGTGGCACTGCGCACCGTCTCATCAGGTATAGCGTCTGGATGGGTGAGCGAAGTGTTGAAGATATTCAGTGCACCAACAATGGTTTGCCCGTCCACGGTCGCCATGCCACCGATAGGGGTGAAACGCACTGTTTCATTGAGTATATGGTGCAAGCCAGTCGGGATAAGCAGACGTTCGCCGGTTCCCAGCAGAAACGCGCCGTACTGGCCGCTTTTCCCAATCATCTTGCCGACCCAGGCAATGCCTTCGCCGATCGTGGGCCAGATGAAGGCCAGCAGCACGCCAATCAGCGGCAAGACGATAACGGTGACGATGGGGACAAAGCGCCGCCCGCCGAAAAAGCTAATCGCCGTCGGCAATGGTTGCGTGTAAAAGCGATTATGCAGTGCCACGGTGACCAGCCCGGCAATCACGCCGCCAAGCACACTCATGTTGTAAGTAAAGATGCCCAGCATCTCGATGTACTCTGCCGAGGTCATCATCGCCGTGGTTTGATCCAGGCCTGCTTGCTGTAAGGCTTCTGGGGTCGTAGTAGCCGCCGTCAGCCCTTTGGCGGCCAGCGTAGCACTGATGCCCACATTCATCACGACATAGCCAATGACTGCCGCAAAAGCCACAGTAGGCTTCTCCGCTTTCGCCAGACCGATGGCGCTGGCAACGGCGAAGAACACGGGCAGATTGGCAAATAAAGCCGCCGCCACTTTGCGGATAAAGCCAATAATCAGCTGTGGCACCTGTAGATTGGCAAAGGCATCACCGGTGACGGCGGGATTCTGCATCGCGGCAGCCAGACCGAGAAAGATACCGGCAGCGGCAATAACGGAGATCGGCATCATTAATGCTTTACCGAAGGCATGAATTTGGCTGGCAAGATTCTTCATGGTGCGCGCCCTTTCATCGATAGAAAGAGCAATTATTAGCCAGTTATTGGATTCTCACGTCGCAGCCCGGTCCTGCCAGCGGATAAAGTTTGAACTGCATCACGCTTCTGCAGGCTTGAACGCGATAAACGCCGCCTATCGCACCATTAAACCAATCAATTAGACAACTTTTGCTGTCAGTCGCACACTTCCTCACAACAGAAGTCATATTCTGATAACAATTCATAAACAATAAGCCTGCAACGACTATGAAATTTAAACGTAAAATTCAGCCTTATCGTGCCGCTGCTGGCGGCTGGGGCTCTTTGGAAGCTACCACCCGTTTCGTCCTTGATAGTAAAGCTGCGCTGAAAAACATGCGCAATTTGATGCGCATGAACAAAGCGCGTGGCTTTGACTGCCCGGGTTGTGCATGGGGTGATGACAACAAGAGCACCTTCAGCTTCTGTGAGAACGGCGCGAAAGCGGTGACCTGGGAAGCGACCCGCCGCGTGGTGGAGCCCGAGTTTTTCGCTCAGCACAGCGTGAGCACGCTTTATCAACAAAGCGACTATTTCCTGGAGTATCAGGGACGCCTGACGCATCCGATGCGCTATAACAGCGCCACCGATCACTATGAACCGATCAGCTGGGATGATGCGTTGGCGATGATCGCCCGTCACCTCAAGGCGATGGACCATCCCGACCAGATGGAGCTTTACACTTCCGGTCGCGCCAGTAACGAAGCCTCATGGCTCTATCAGCTGTTCGGCCGCGTGATGGGCACCAATAACTTCCCTGACTGTTCAAACATGTGCCACGAAGCCAGCGGCACCGGCTTGAAGCGCAGCATCGGCGTCGGTAAAGGCACCATCCGCCTGGATGATTTTGACCACGCTGATGCGATTTTCGTTATCGGTCAGAATCCGGGGACTAACCATCCACGTATGCTGCACAGCCTGCGCCACGCGGCCGATCACGGTGCGAAAATCGTTACCTTTAATACCTTGCGCGAGCGTGGGCTGGAACGTTTTGCCGACCCGCAGAAACCACTGGAAGTCGTCACCTCCATGGCGGGAACCATTAGTTCTGCCTATTATCAGCCCAATCTTGGCGGTGACATGGCAGCGATTCGCGGCATGGTGAAAACTCTGCTGGAAGTGCAACGCGAGCGTTTAGCTGCGGGTGAACCGGGCATCTTCGATCAAGAATTTATCGACGCCAACACCCATGGCATTGAGAGCTATCTGGCTGCCGTGGATAACACGCGCTGGGACGATATCGTGCGTCAATCCGGCCTGAGCGAAGCGCAGATTCGGGAAGCGGCCGCGATCTACCAAAGTGCTGAGCGTGTCATCATTACCTGGGCGATGGGCGTGACTCAGCATAAACACTCCGTTGATACGGTGCGTGAGATAACCAACCTGCAACTGCTGTTTGGACAGCTGGGTAAAAAAGGCGCTGGCCTGTGTCCGGTGCGCGGCCACAGTAACGTGCAGGGGAACCGCACCATGGGGATCGATGAGAAACCCAATAAGCCGTTCCTTGATGCCTTAGGCGCGCATTTCGGCTTCGAACCGCCGCGTGAACACGGTCATAACACCGTTGAAGCGCTGGGCGCGATGCTGCGTGATGAAGTAAAAGTGTTAATCGCTCTGGGCGGCAACCTTGCGGCTGCCGCACCCGATTCCCCGGTGACGGAGGAAGCGCTTCAGCATTGCGGTCTGACCGTGCACATCAGCACAAAACTCAATCGCAGCCATCTGGTGCCGGGCCACGAAGGTTTGATTCTGCCGACGCTCGGCCGTACTGAGCGCGATCGTCAGGCCAGCGGTAACCAGTTCATCACCGTTGAAGACTCTTTCAGCATGGTGCACGCCTCAGAAGGTGTGGGTATTCCTCTGGCAGACACCCAGCGCTCCGAAACCGCGATTGTGGCCGGTATTGCACACGCCACCCTGGGCAGTGACAAGATTGACTGGCTGGGCATGGCCGATGATTACAACGTGATCCGCGATCACATTGGCGCCACCATTCCTGGCTTTGCTGACTTCAATAACAAGTGTGATATTCCGGGTGGATTCTACCTGGGTAGCGCAGCAGCGGAGTTGCGTTTTAATACACCAAGCAAACGGGCGGAGTTCAGCGCGGCAGCCTTGCCAACCTCGCTGTTCCCACAGCTGGGCAGCGAAGTGGAGGTGCCGTTCACGTTGCAAACTCTGCGTTCGCATGACCAGTACAACACCACCATTTACGGCCTCGATGACCGCTACCGCGGCGTGTATGGTCAGCGTGAAGTGGTGTTTATCCACCCGGATGACATGGCGTCACTCGGCTTCAGTGAAGGCCAATTGGTGGATATCGAAACACTGTGGAATGATGGCCTGACGCGTCGTGTGAGTGGCTTTAAGCTGGTGCCGTATAACATTCCGCGCGGTAATCTCGCGGCCTATTATCCGGAAACCAACCCGCTGGTGCCGCTCTCCAGCTATGGTGACGGCAGCGGGACGCCGACCTCGAAATCGGTGCCGGTAAAACTGGCGTTAACCGCCGCTGAACCGACCCAACGTATTGCCTGAGTCGTCAGCGTTATCAGAAGGTAAAAAGCCGCGTAATGCGGCTTTTTAGCCTGTTTTGGCCTTGCCGCGCGCCCCTGATTCGCGTAAAACTGTCCACCGCTCTTAGGCCACGAAACTAAATACATTATGTTCCAGGATAACCCGCTGCTCGCGCAGCTTAAAGAGAAGCTTCACGCGCAAACTCCGCGCGCCGAAGGTGTTGTGAAAGGCACGGAAAAAGGCTTTGGCTTCCTCGAAGTCGATGCCCAAAAAAGCTACTTCATTCCCCCTCCGCAGATGAAAAAAGTGATGCACGGTGACCGTATTTCTGCGGTGATCCACACTGATAAAGATCGCGAGAGCGCCGAGCCGGAAACCCTGATTGAGCCGTTCCTGACCCGCTTTGTGGGCCGCGTGCAGAAGAAGGACGATCGTTTGTCGATTGTGCCTGACCATCCGCTGCTGAAAGAGGCGATCCAGTGCCGCACTGCCCGCGACGTCACCCATGATTTTCAGAATGGCGACTGGGCCGTGGCGGAAATGCGCCGCCATCCGCTGAAAGGCGATCGCGGATTCTATGCTGAACTGACCGAATTCATTGTCACTGCGGACGATCATCTTGCGCCGTGGTGGGTCACCCTGTCGCGCCATAATCTGGAGCGCGAAGCCCCGAACGTTGGCTTCGGCGAAATGCTGGATGAGCACCTGCAGCGCGAAGACCTTACCGCGCTGAACTTCGTCACCATCGATAGCGCCAGCACCGAAGATATGGATGATGCGCTGTATGTTGAAGAGCAGGCTGACGGCAATCTGCAGCTGACCATCGCGATTGCCGATCCGACCGCTTACGTAGCGGAAGGTAGCGAGCTGGATAAGCTGGCTTCAAAGCGCGCGTTCACCAACTATTTACCTGGCTTCAACATCCCTATGCTGCCGCGCGAACTGTCTGATGACATCTGTTCGCTGCGCCCAAATGTGCGTCGTCCAGCGCTGGCCTGTCGCGTGACGCTCACGGCAGACGGCAGCGTAACGGGTGAAGTGCATTTCTTTGCGGCCTGGATCGAATCCAAAGCCAAACTGGTCTATGACGAAGTGTCAGACTGGCTGGAAAACGCCGGTAGCTGGCAGCCAGAGAATGAGGCGATCGCCGGGCAGATTCGCTTGTTGCATCGTGTGTGTCTGGCGCGCAGCGAGTGGCGTCAAACTCACGCGCTGGTGTTCAAAGATCGCCCTGATTACCGCTTTGTGCTGGGTGAAAAAGGCGAAGTGCTGGATATCATTTCTGAGCCACGTCGCATCGCCAACCGCATCGTTGAAGAATCGATGATTCTGGCTAACGTCTGCGCGGCCAAAGTGCTGCAGGAGAAGCTGGGCTTCGGTATCTATAACCTGCACACCGGCTTCGATCTGGCAAACGCAGAGCAAGCTGCTGGCGTGCTGGCCGGTCACGGTATTACCGTGGATCCTCAGGCGATCACCACGCTGGAAGGTTTCCGCCAGCTGCGTCGTGAACTGGATGCCCAGCCAACGCAGTACCTCGACAGCCGCATTCGTCGCTTCCAGAGCTTCGCTGAAGTCGGCACCGAACCGGGTCCGCACTTTGGTCTGGGCCTCGAAGCCTATGCGACCTGGACATCGCCGATTCGTAAATTCGGCGATATGATCAACCATCGCCTGCTGAAAGCCATTGTGCGCGGCGACAGCATTGCCCGTCCAAAAGACGAGTTCACCGCCATTATGAGTGAGCGTCGTCGCCTGAACCGCATGGCCGAACGTGATGTGGGTGACTGGCTGTATGCGCGCTTCCTCGCGCCCTCTGCCGGGACCGATCGCAAATTCAGCGCCGAGATCATCGACGTGTCTCGTGGCGGTATGCGCGTACGTCTGCTGGAGAACGGCGCCGTTGCCTTTATCCCTGCCCCGTTCATCCACGCGGTGCGTGATGAACTGGTGTGCTCACAAGAGAGCGGCACCGTGCAGATCAAAGGCGAAGTCGCTTATCGCGTGACCGACATTATCGACGTGACCATCGCCGAAGTGCGTATGGAAACCCGTAGCGTGGTGGCGCGCCCGGCTGCCTGAGCATGAATATCTGCGGGATAACAGCCGTTATCCCGCATTTTTCCCCCTAAGTTTTATCTGTTGTTAAATTTGCCTTCCGCTTCACACTTCTGATTCGAATCCCTGTCGTTAACAATTCATTACATTACTTTTAACTTGTTGTATCCGATCGCCTATTTTCCCGGTCTCTACAAGGAGTTAACTCATGAACAACGTCAAAACCGGATTGATCTGGTTAGCGGTGGCGTTAATTGGTGCGGGTGCGTTTGCCATGCTGGCGCTCAACCGTGGCGAACACGTCAACGCCGTCTGGCTGGTTATTGCGTCCGTTGCCTGCTACAGCATTGCTTATCGCTTCTACAGCCTGTTTATCGCTGAACGTATTTTCGAACTGGATGATCGTCGCCGCACGCCTGCAGAACGGCTGAATGATGGTCTCGATTATGTGCCCACTAACAAATGGGTGCTGTTTGGCCACCACTTTGCGGCGATTGCCGGTGCAGGTCCGCTGGTTGGCCCAATCCTCGCGGCGCAAATGGGCTTTCTGCCTGGCACCATCTGGATTCTGGTCGGCGTGATGATGGCCGGTGCGGTGCAAGATTTCCTGATCCTGTTTATCTCCACGCGCCGCGATGGTCGCTCGCTCGGCGAAATGGCACGTCAGGAGCTGGGTTCGTTTGCGGGCGTGGTCACCATGCTCGGTGCGCTTGGCGTGATGATCATCATCCTTTCAGCGCTGGCGCTGGTGGTGGTGAAAGCGTTAGCCAACAGTCCGTGGGGACTGTTTACCATCGCCGCAACCATTCCAATCGCGCTGTTTATGGGCGTGTATATGCGCTATCTGCGCCCCGGCAAGATCGCTGAAGTGTCGATTATCGGCTTTGTGCTGATGATGGCGGCGATCATTTACGGTGGCGATGTGGCTGCCGATCCTTATTGGGGACCGCTCTTCACACTGAAAGGCACCGAACTGACCTGGGTGCTGGTGATCTATGGCTTCGTCGCCTCTTCGCTGCCGGTGTGGCTGCTGCTGGCTCCGCGTGATTACCTGTCAACTTTCCTGAAGATCGGCGTCATCATTGGTCTGGCAATTGGCATTGTGTTTGCGATGCCGGAACTAAAGATGCCGGCAGTGACCAAATTTATCGACGGTAGCGGTCCGGTGTTCTCGGGTGCGCTGTTCCCGTTCCTGTTTATCACTATCGCCTGTGGCGCCATCTCCGGTTTCCATGCGCTGGTCTCCAGTGGCACCACGCCAAAACTGGTGGAGCGTGAAAGTCATATCCGATTCATCGGCTATGGTGCGATGCTGATGGAATCCTTCGTGGCGATCATGGCGCTGATATGTGCCTCGGTGCTCGATCCGGGCGTCTATTTTGCGATGAACTCACCCGCAGCACTGATCGGTACCACCGTTGAGAGCGCTTCGCAAGTGATTAACGGCTGGGGCTTTGTCGTGACGCCGGAGATGCTGAGCGGTATCGCGCGCGATGTGGGTGAAAGTACTGTCCTCTCGCGGGCAGGTGGCGCACCAACCTTCGCCGTGGGGATGGCGCACATCATCACCGAGGTATTTAACAGCCGGGTGATGATGGCGTTCTGGTATCACTTCGCCATCCTGTTTGAAGCGCTGTTTATCCTGACGGCGGTCGATGCCGGTACCCGCGCCTGTCGCTTTATGGTGCAGGATTTGGTTGGCACCGTGGTGCCCTCCATGGCCAACAACCGTTCCTGGCTGGGCAATATGGCGGGCACCACGGTGGCCGTAGCCGGATGGGGCTTCTTTGTCTACCAGGGTGTCGTCGATCCGCTGGGCGGCATCAATACCCTTTGGCCGCTGTTTGGCATTGGCAACCAGATGCTGGCCTCAATGGCGCTGATTCTCGGCACCGTGGTGCTGTTCAAAATGAAGAAACAGCGTTACGCGTGGGTGACGATTTTACCGACCGCCTGGCTGTTTGTGACCTCCATGACCGCCGGTTGGCAGAAGATTTTCCACGAGAAGCCCTCCATTGGCTTCCTTGCGCAAGCCAACAAGTTCCGTAAAGGAATTGATGAGGGGGTGATTATCGCCCCGGCGAAAACCGTGGCGGACATGCAAACCATCGTGTTTAGCAATCAAATTAACGCGGCCCTGTGTGGCTTCTTTATGCTGGTGGCCGTCACCATGTTGATTGCAGCGTTCTTTGTTATTCGCCGTGCCCTGGGCAGTCAGGTACCTACCACCCATGAGTCCGAAGTCTCCCTGCGTGAGGAGGTGCGGAATGTCTGAGTCCATTCATCGCTGGAAAAAACCGATTGGTGTCTGGCACATTCAGCATTGCTTACCGATCACACCCCAGGCCACCGGGCAAACTCTTAATCGCTGGCAACAAATATGGCAGGGACTGAAGCAAAGTTTTCGCTTAATGGTTGGCGTTCACGACTATCAAACTTATCTGAAGCATATGCGTGAGCACCATCCCGGGCAAACGCCGATGGATGAGCGAGCCTTTCATCGCTACTGCCTTGAGGCCCGTTTTCCCAGCCAGGCAGGCAAGCTCGGCAAGTGTCCTTGCTGACATTTTTAAGCCCCGATTTTCGGGGCTTTTTCGTGCCATTCTTTAGTGAAAACAAAAATATATTTGGTTTGCATCTTGTGCTAACGCAGGAGGTTGAATACTGTTGCTAAAATAATGAGATACCGCCTGCTCAGCATTTCCCCGGAGGAAGTTTCCATGACCGATGAACAAGGGCAAACGTTGCTATACACCCTGTTTGGCACAACCAGCCCTCATTGGCGTTTAACTTCAGATAGCGATGCTTTGCATTTTGCCGAAGATGAGAATGCCAATACCAATTTGGCGGTTCCATTAACCCCCGCGCAGGCCAGTTTGCTGCGTGCGATGACGGTGATCACCTCCAGTATCAACCTGACCCTCTCCCTGCGCGGTGCGCCGGTGCCTATGCACTTTGTCGGCCGCAAGGTCAACCAATCAACATGGGCCGGCACCTCTTCTGCCTGGGGTGATACCTCCTCCGTAGCGCGTGATTTAACGCTGGGTTTATCCTTCGCTGAACAAGTGGTCTCCGAAGCAAATTCGGTGATTGTGATCCTCGACCAACGCGGGAATATTCAGCGATTCAATCGCTTAAGTGAAGAGTACACGGGTCTGAAAGAGCAGGAAGTGATCGGCCGCAACGTGTTTCAACTGTTCATGACCAAGCAGGAAGCGCAGGCTTCGCGACGCAACATTTCGGGTTTCTTCCGCGATGGCAATTCTTATGAAGTGGAACGCTGGATCAAAACCAAAAAAGGCCAGCGACTGTTTCTGTTTCGTAATAAGTTTGTGCACAGTGGTAGTGGGAAAAATGAAATTTTCCTCATCTGTTCTGGAACCGACATCACAGAAGAGCGACGTGCTCAGGAACGCTTACGCGTCCTCGCAAATACTGATACGGTGACCGGTTTACCGAACCGCAATGCCATCCATCAACAGATTAGTCTGGCACTGGAATTAGCCAATGGCAGTCAAACTGGCGTGGTTTATCTCGATCTGGACAATTTTAAGAAGGTCAACGACGCCTACGGCCATATGTTTGGCGACCAACTGCTGCAAGCGGTCTCCCTCGCCATTCTCAGCTGTCTGGGCAAAGATCAGACGCTGGCCCGTCTTGGTGGGGATGAGTTCGTGGTACTGGCAGAACATACCAGCCAGGCTGCGCTGGAAGCCATGGCATCACGTATTCTTGAGCGCCTGCGTCAACCGTTCCGCGTCGGTTTGATCGAAGTCTACAGCGGCTGCTCGATTGGTATCGCCCTGGCCCCGCTGCACGGCGAGGATCGGGAAAGTCTGATTCGCAACGCCGATACCGCGATGTATCACGCCAAAGAGAATGGGCGCGGTAAATTCTGCGTGTTCGCTAACGAGATGAATCAGCGTGTTTTCGAATATCTCTGGCTTGATACCAACCTGCGTAAAGCACTGGAGCTGGAGCATCTGGTGGTGTACTACCAGCCCAAATTAGATCGTGACGGCGAAGTGCGCAGCGCAGAAGCATTGGTGCGCTGGAATTCCGTCGAGCGCGGTCTGGTGCCGCCTGGCGACTTTATCTCGTATGCTGAAGAATCGGGCCTCATCGTGCCGCTCGGCCGCTGGGTGATGCTGAACGTTCTGCAACAAATTATTCAGTGGCGCAGCGAGGGAATTTACCTGCGCGTTGCCGTTAATGTTTCGGCTAAACAATTGATTGACCAAAGTATCTATACCGATTTAAAGCAGGCGCTGAGCGAAGCCGGCCTCACGGATTGTCCCATTGATATCGAGCTCACCGAAAGCTGCCTGATTGAGAACGAAGCCGGTGCACTCACGCTGATGAAGCAGTTCCAGGAACTGGGGGCTCAGGTTCATCTTGATGACTTTGGTACAGGTTATTCCTCGCTTTCTCAGTTGGCTCGCGTTCCCATTGATGCAATCAAACTGGATCAAAGTTTCGTACGTAACATCAACAAACAACCGGTGTCGCAATCTTTGGTCCGTGCCATTGTCGCCGTGGCCAAAACCCTCGATCTGCAAGTCATTGCGGAAGGGATTGAAACCAAAGCTGAGGAGAAGTTTGTGATGACCAACGGTGTCGATGGGCGTCAGGGTTATCTTTATGCAAAACCAATGCCCGCAGAACAGCTCGGGCATTGGCTGGCTAAGCATCCTGCCCGCGTTTAAAGCTGCTCTCGATTATCCGGCTTTGCGCAGGGATGCGCTATGACGGTTCTGTAGTTGCACCAGTCGTTCCATGTAAGCAATGTCTTTAGGCTCCAGTGTAAAGGCGTAATCCACCCAGTCTTCCGTAATATCCATCAGCTCGGCACGCGAGAGTTGCAGTACGCGCTGGCGCGCTTTCAACATGGCACGCACACCATTCAGCTTCGGACGTAGAGTATCGATAAAGGTACGCGTGGTACGATAAGCATCACCTGGCTGGAAGACTTTATCTACCAGACCGCGCGTCTCATACCACTCTGCGCTATGCGATTCCCCTTCACAGATCAGCTCTTCGGCCAGTTTCATGCCGGAACGCCGTGCCACCAGTGAATAGCCGCCCATGCCAGGGAACAGATTGAACGCGATCTCCGGGAACCCCATCCGTGCAGAGTTCTGCGCCAGAATGAAGTGATGGGCCAGCGCGGCTTCAAAGCCACCACCCAATGCACTCCCTTCAATCATCGCCAGCGTCACCGCTCCGGTATCAAAACCCCGCGCTGCCGAATGGATGCAATCCACGCAGGCACGCGCATAGGCCCGCAGCGCTTCACGACGGTTGTTACGAATGCACTCTACAAAGAAACGCAAATCGCCACCGGCGTTGAACATCTGCGGCACCAGCGAACCCGTCACCCAAAAATCAATCGGCAAACCCGAACGCTGAGCGGCATAGCTCAGATTCATGATCTCCTCAATTAATTCGTGGTTGAAACTGGGGCGCGGTTGGGCACGCAGCATCATCCACATGGTGTGTCGACCCTCTTCATAGTAGGCCGCCAGCTGGGTGGTTTGTCCGACTTCGGTAAACAATCTGCAAGTTGGTTGGTTAATTACTGTCATAGTCTCATCCTCTAGTTATGTGATGCGTTAAACGCAACATCAGCGTAATCCAGAGTGAGGCCAGACCAAATGTGAGATTGATTTATAAAGTAAAATCCAGAGATATCCCCGACCATGGGGTCGGGGAAAGATAAGCAGGCTTACTTGATGGCAGCGCGCTGTCCTACCGCCACATGAGAACGCTTAACGCGTTTTGAATAGACGGCGGTAATAATCGGTACTAATACAGAAGTCACAATAACGGATGTCGCCACCAGTGCGGTGGCTGCGGGAGCGACCGGTTTAAACTGTGGCAGCATCTCGGCAATCAGCACCGGCGTCGCCACTGCCGCGCCTGCGGTACTGGATGCTGCAATTCCAGCCGTGCCATCACCACCACCAATCAAGCGATCGGCAATAATGAGTGGGATACCGGTGATGATGATGACGGCAACACCGAGCAATACGCCCAATAAACCGGTTTGTGCGATCACGGCCAAATCGATGGTGTTACCCAAAGCGAAGGCAAAAAACGGAATCAAAGTATGTACGGCTTTGCCGAAGAACTCGCGCAATTCCGGGTCAAGATTGCCAAGCGCGAAACCGACAATAAAGGGCAACACCGCGCCAACAAACACGTGTGGCTCAAACGAAGCAATGCCAGCGGTTCCCAAAATCACCATGGTCATCAGCGGACCCGATTCCAGCGACATCAGCACAAACGCGCCAGCTTCTTCTTTTGAACCGTATTGCTGCATGATGGAGGCATAAAGGCCGCCATTGGTCATGTCCATCGCAGCAACCAAAGCTAGCGTGGATAAACCAGCAAACATACCGACTTCTACGCCATTTTCCGGCATCATGCGGGATGCCACGGCAGCCACGACCCAGGCAACGGCGATTTTGGTTAATACCAGGGTGCCGGATTTACGCAGCACGGTTCCGGTTGCGCTGAGTTTGATCGATGCCCCCATGCAGAAAAACCATACCGCCAGAATCGGCACAGTGCCCGTCATCAGGCCGTTAGTAAAAGAGCCAAAGTATTTTCCTGCGCCGGGTGAAAACGTGTGGCAAAGCGCGCCCAAAAACAGCGGGATTAACATCATACCGCCTGGAATCTTATCGATTGCACGTTTGATATGCATAGTTGTGTCACCTTTACTGAGCCAGAAGGAGGTACGTTATCGTTCGCCGGATGGCATGGCAGGCAAGATAACCACTGGCAGTCAGGGAAAAAGTGATCGAATCGATATTAATGAAACGGTGTTTTATTTTTATAGATTTGACATTTCTTTTTTATGATATGCATCGCCATACCAGCGCTAAATAGCAAAAAATTAAGGCGCCCTCAGGCGCCTCAATGAAGTTTCAATGTTTAATTCTGCCCGTACCATGCATTCTTGCCATGCTTACGCAGATAATGCAGATCGAGTAAATTCTGCGAAATCGGAGGCAATTCGCTGCGCAGTTGTTCGGTGTGAAGTGCCATGTAAGCCACTTCTTCCAGCACCACCGCACTGTGCACAGCTGCATCCGCGTCTTTACCCCAGGCAAAGGGGCCGTGCGAGTTGACCAGCGCAGCAGGAATGTCGGTGGGTTTAATGCGGCGTTGCGCAAAGCTTTCGATAATCACCTGCCCGGTGTTCCATTCATACTCTTGCTGTATCTCTTCACGCTTCATCGCACGCGTACAGGGAATGGTGCCGTAGAAATCATCCGCATGTGTTGTACCCAGAGCCAAAATGTCGCGTCCGGCCTGCGCCCAGATTGTGGCGTGGCGTGAATGGGTATGTACGATGCCACCAATCTCCGGCCAGGCAAGATACAGCGCGCGATGGGTGGCCGTATCGGATGACGGACGTAGCGCCCCTTCCACCACTTTGCCGCTGGCTAACTCCACCACCACCATATCGTCGCGCTGCATATTCTCGTATTTCACGCCCGAAGGTTTGATCACCAGCAGACCATGGTCGCGGTCAATGGCGCTAACGTTGCCCCAGGTGAAAGTGACCAGGTTATAGCGCGGTAAGTCAAGGTTGGCTTCCAGCACCTGCTGCTTGAGCAATTCCAGCATGATTATTTCTCCTGCGAACTGTGATAGCTGAATTGTGCTGAACAAGCAGAGAAAACGTTATGGATCGAATCGCTGTAAAAGCAGCGGAAAGTCGCTGAGACCGAAGAAGTGTGGCGTAAATTAAGAATTTTCTATCCTGGAGGAATTTAGCTCTGCTTCAGCTGGCTAAAGTCAGGAGCGGTACGGTTTCCACCGGTTAATTCGCCCATTAAAGCGCTGTACGCGGGCATCAAAGTGAACAATGAATGACACGCAGGGATGACGTACTTCGTTGCGCAACATCTATACTTACAAGGTTGCCTCTGTACATACAATCAAGGAGAAAGAGATGACGACAACAATGAAACGTATGACCGTTGCGGTATTAGCTGCCACCCTGGTTGTTGCCTTGAGTGGTTGTTCGAACTGGTCAAAACGCGACCGTAATACCGCCATCGGGGCGGGTGCGGGTGCAATCGGTGGTTCTGTCCTGACTAACGGGAGTGCACTGGGTACAGTGGGTGGTGCAGCCGTTGGCGGTATTATCGGCCATCAGGTTTCTAAATAACGATAAAGATTCAGGCTACGCAGCGCATCTACAGCATCACGGGCCGCACAGTGTGCGGCCCGTTTTTATTAACCACCGGCTAATTTAACCTTCATGCCTTTGGCTTCAAGTAGTGCTTTCAAGAGATCACGTTTATCGCCTTGAATCTCGATCACGCCATCTTTGAGTGACCCACCACAACCACATTTTTTCTTCAGTTCTGCTGCCAGCTTGTTGAGCGCATCGTCATCCAAATCGATACCGGTAATCAGGCAGACGCCTTTGCCTTTACGGCCGCTGGTCTGGCGTTGAATGCGCACTATGCCGTCCCCTTGCGGGCGCGGCGCTTTTTCTTCTTCCTGTGCGATTCGGCCAGTTTCAGTGGAGTAAACCAGTCGGTTGTCCTGAGCCATTAGACCTCCTGTAAACTTTGCAGGATAGTGTGCAGCGTTGCAGCCGGATCATTGGATTGGGTGATCGGACGCCCAATCACCATGTAATCCACGCCAGCCAGTTTTGCCTGCTGTGGCGTCATGATACGGCGTTGATCGCCCGCATCACTGCCTGCCGGACGAATACCTGGGGTCACCAGTGCGAAATCCTGACCTAACACCTGTTTAAAGTGCTCAGCTTCCTGAGCGGAACAGACCACGCCATCCAGGCCACACTCACGCGTCAGGCGAGCCAGACGTTCCGCCTGCTGAGCGGGAGAAAGCGTAATGCCGAGACCTCTGAGATCGTCTTCATCCATGCTGGTTAATACGGTTACCGCAATCAACAATGGCGCATCTTTGCCAAAAGGCAGCAGCGCTTCACGAGCCGCATTCATCATCCGCGCCGCGCCACTGGCGTGAACATTAACCATCCACACACCGAGATCGGCAGCCGCGGCTACCGCGTGCGCGGTTGTATTCGGAATATCATGAAACTTCAGATCGAGAAAAACGTCAAAACCACGCGACTGCAGTGTTTTCACCAGTGACGGGCCAAATAGCGTAAACATCTCTTTGCCGACTTTCAGGCGGCACTGGCTCGGGTCAATGCGGTCCACAAACTGCAGTGCGCTGTCGAGATTATGATAGTCGAGCGCCACCAGAATCGGTGAAGTGGTTACAGGCATAACGTTTCCTCAAAGGCAGGCACCCGCGGGCGCAATGGACAAACGGCAAGCATTCTACCCGTGCATGCCCTTCCCGACAATCTCACAGCGCGCTTTAAACCGATGATCGACCGAAGGCTGCACAGTGCCACGACTCCCTCTAAGAATTCAAAATCATAGTATGTTGTAACTATAATGCGGTTATAATAAAAAAACGGCCGTTACTGGCCGTCAAGTCCGCGGATTGGTTTCACAGAAGACCATGCGCGGCAGGATGGGCAATGCCAATAAAGCGCATGCGCGGTAAATCCGCACTTTTGGCAGCGGTAGCGTGGTTTGGTGCGAATCTGTTCGCCCACCATATCGCGCAGCACCATCAGGCTCTCTTTGGCACGACCGTCTTCTGCTTCATGCAGGTGGAAATCCATCAAGCGATGGAACACGCGCATGGTCGGATGGCGCTGTAACTGGCGATTAATGTATAACTGCGCCGCTTCAGGCCCCTGCTGCTGTTCGAGGATATCAGAGAGGTAAAGTTCAGCGGCCGCGCCGGTATTCTCCTCAACGCAGCGTTGTAAAAATTGCGCCCAATCTTCAGGCTGATTCAGTCGCTGATAGCAGGTTTCGAGCATCGATAAGGTTTCGCTCACCAGCTCTTTATCTTGATCCAGTACGCGCTGCAGGCGGGCCGTTGCTTTAGCGTATTCGCCCTGCTCCATAAAGATGCGGCCCATCATAATGGAAACGCGCGCGCTTTGGTGATCGGCCGATTCACCCTTTTTCAGTAAGCTCATGGCGCGATCAAGATCGTCACTGCTCAACGCCTGAAGCGCAAGCTCGCAGTAGAAATGGGCAATTTCGCCCTTGTGCTTCTCTTTGCCGAGCTTGACCAATCTTTCCGCCACTTCGATGGCTTTCTGCCAGTCACTGGTTGCCTGATGAATCTGTATCAGCTGTTGCAGCGCACCGATACGGAAGTCGGTTTCATCAATAAGCTGGCTAAACATGTCCTCGGCGCGATCGTAAAACCCGGCGGCCATGTAATCGCGTCCCAGTTGCTGGATAGCCAACAGGCGCTGTTCATAGCTCAGGGAAGCGCTTTCCATCAGGGATTGGTGGATGCGAATGGCGCGATCAACTTCGCCGCGTGAACGGAACAGATTGCCGAGCGTCAGGTGAGCTTCAACTGTGCCGCTGTCCTCCTTCAGCATATCCAGAAAGAGATCGACAGCTTTGTCCTGTTGATTGGAAAGCAGGAAGTTTACGCCGGCAACGTACTCACGTGACAGACGATTGGCTTCCTGTTGCTTATCCTGATGTGCACTGCGACGGCCCATATACCAGCCATACGCCGCAGCAACAGGGAGAAGCAAAAACAGCAATTCAAGCATCGAAACTTAATCCCGACGACCAGCAGTAGAAGAATTTGTCACAGCCGTTGATTGTTCGTTCTGCGCCTGCATGCGTTTCAGCTTGCGCTGCGCGTGAGCGAGAGAAACACGTATCCGCAACCAGAAAAGACCGCAAATTGCCCATCCAAGCAGGAATCCGGCACCAAACAGGCTCGCCAGCAATGTGGAGATGCGGAATTCACCCTGCGCCAGCAGATAGTTAAAAGTGACGATTTGGTCGTTATGCGCTCCAAGCGTGACGGAGATGATAAAAATGACCAAAACCACGAGAAAAATCAGCAAATATTTCACAATGCGTCCTGTCGTGAGGTTATCCAGTAGAAGTATGCCAAAAAAGTGCCGCCGATGCTGCTTATCAGCACATCACTTAGCGCATTTTCCGTAAGCGCAATCAATCATATGGGGGCGCGCGCAGAAATTACAATCCATCATCACGCTGCTTAATCTCCTGCTGCTCTTCGCGCGGCACCGTAAGCGGGCCACAAAAACGCTGCGCCAGCCATGTGGCAACCGTAACCAGCAGCCAGGAAATCAGTGTGGCCACCACCAAATCGCGCGGCCAATGCATACCCAGCAGTAAACGACTGCCCATGACCATGGTAGCCCAGGAAAACAGCACGACCACGGTCACGATGTGGCGCCTTGGCCAGAGTAAGCCAATCACCAGCAGCGCCCAACTGGCAGCAAACATGGTATGTCCGGAAGGAAAGGCAAAGCCGGTTTCAAACGCCCAGTGTTTTTTTAGCCATTGCGGCAACTGAGTGTCGTTAGCCACTAAAGTCGACACCAACTGACTGCGCCCCTGACGGTTTTGCTGATAAAACGCCCCTTCATCAATACCGTAGCTCTTCTCCAGCCAAACCACATAGGGACGGGGTTCCTGCACCTGCTCTTTAATGAAAGATTTGGTGTACTGACCAGCAAGAATAGCGCCGTTCATGAAGAGGATCAGTAAAATGGCGGGTTTAAGCCGGAAGCGTAAGCACCATAAAACCCAGGCGCTGAGGATAACGCTGGTCAAAATGCCCCATGGGCTGGTGACGGTTTCGGTCATCCAAAAGAGTACCTGTAAAAACGCGCTACTCTCACCTGGCTGCCATTGCCAGCCAGAGAGCCAGACAGCAACTGGCATGATTAATAACAAAAGCATTCCCAGGGTGGTGCGCTGCGCAATTTTTAACATCCGTTTCCTTTTAGATCCGCTGATATTCGCGTGGCTGGCATAACTTTAGCTGAAAAAAGAATAACATACCCGTTGCAGCTTAGATAATTGTGCTTTATCACTACAATAACTCTGACTGATTAACGGCCCGGGTACAGGTTGTGGCACAATATTGTCAGTTTTGTCGGGCCAATCGGGCCCGTGCGTTGTCATGATGATAGCGCATCCTCTGAAGGTTCTGGAGAGTCACATGCAGCTTAAACGGGTAGCAGAAGCCAAACTGCCCACGCCATGGGGAGATTTCCTGATGGTTGGTTTTGAAGAACTGGCAACCGGCCAGGATCATGTCGCGCTGGTTTACGGTGATGTTAGCGATCACAATCCAGTGCTGGCCCGCGTTCACTCCGAGTGTCTTACCGGTGACGCACTGTTCAGCCTGCGCTGCGACTGTGGTTTTCAGCTGGAAGCGGCGCTCACCGCTATCGCTGAAGAAGGTCGTGGCGTGCTGTTATATCACCGTCAGGAAGGCCGTAATATCGGTCTGCTGAACAAGATCCGCGCCTATGCTCTGCAGGATAAAGGGTACGATACGGTGGAAGCGAATCATCAACTGGGATTTGCCGCTGATGAGCGTGATTTCACCCTGTGTGCCGATATGTTTAAACTGCTGGGCGTCAATGAAGTCCGCCTGCTGACGAACAATCCACGCAAAGTCGAGATTCTGAGCGAAGCGGGAATTAATATTGTTGAGCGCGTGCCATTAGTGGTCGGGCGCAACCCCAAAAATGCCCACTACCTTGATACCAAGGCGGAAAAAATGGGTCATCTGCTGCCAAAAGCGTAACGCAGAAAGCAAAAAGCCGGGAAATCTCCCGGCTTTTTCTTTAGTTCAGCATATTACGTATCACATAATGCAATATGCCGTCGTTCTGGTAATAGGTCAGCTCATTGCCGGTATCGATACGACACCGGGTTTCCAGCGTCTCTTTTTTACCATCGACGCGCGTCAGGGTGACATTCACAGTACAACCCGGTTTCAACTGGGAAAGGTTTTCGACATCAATAAACTCCTCCCCGGTTAATCCCAGTGTTTTGCGCGTGACGCCAGCAGGGAATTCCAGCGGCAGGATCCCCATGCCGATCAGGTTAGAGCGATGGATACGCTCGAACGACTCAGAAATAACCACGCGCACACCTTGTAAACGTGGGCCTTTCGCAGCCCAGTCGCGGCTGGAACCTGAGCCATACTCCTTCCCGGCGACCACTGCCAGTGGCACACCTTCGGACTGATACTTCATGGCAGCATCGTAGATCGCCAGCTGTTCATTGCTGGGGAAGTGTTTGGTGTATCCCCCTTCCACGCCCGGCACCATTTCATTACGAATACGAATGTTGGCAAAGGTCCCGCGCATCATCACTTCGTGGTTACCACGACGCGAACCGTAGGAGTTGAAATCGGTGCGCTCAACACCATGCGACAGCAAATAGCGTCCAGCAGGACTTTCCGCTTTGATGCTGCCCGCTGGCGAAATATGGTCGGTGGTGACAGAGTCACCCAGCATTGCCAGAATGCGCGCGCCTTTAATATCCTGGACAGGCTCCGGTGTTTTGCCCATATCGTCAAAGAACGGCGACAGGCGGATGTATGTCGATCCCTCATCCCAGTCATAAGTCGCGGCTTCACTGACTTTGATTTGCTGCCACTCAGGCGTACCGTCGAAGACCTCGGCGTATTCCTTATGGAACATATCACTGGTCACTTTCTGCACTGCGGCGGCGATCTCTTCTGGTGATGGCCAGATATCCTGCAGAAAGACATCCTTGCCCTGCCGGTCCTGCCCGATGGGATCGTTCTGCAGGTTGAGTTTCATGTTACCGGCAAGTGCATAAGCCACCACCAGCGGTGGCGACGCCAGCCAGTTAGTTTTCACCAGCGGATGGATGCGCCCTTCGAAGTTTCGGTTACCCGACAGCACAGCACCGACGGTCAGATCGCCCTCTTTAATCGCGCTTTCAATTTCATCTGGCAATGGGCCCGAGTTACCGATGCAGGTGGTACAACCATATCCCACCAAATTGAAACCTAATTCATCCAGATAAGGTGTCAGTTGAGCCACCGCGAGATAATCCGACACCACTTTTGATCCCGGTGCCAGCGAGGCTTTCACCCAGGGTTTGCGCATCAAGCCACGCTCAACCGCATTTTTCGCCAGCAGGCCCGCGGCCATCAAGACGCTGGGGTTGGACGTATTAGTACAAGAGGTAATGGCAGAAATGACCACCGCGCCATCTTCCAGCTGATAGCTATCGCCGGTCTCGCTGTCGCGATACGTGACGGTCTTGTGCGCTTTCTGCGCATGATTAACTTCAAGTTCGTTGCTGGCATCAAAGGCGGCGGGTACATCACCTAAAGAGACGCGATCCTGCGGTCGTTTTGGACCGGCAAGACTGGATTCAACATCTGCCATATCCAGCGCCAGTGAGCTGGTAAACCGTGGTTCGTCGCCCGGATTTCGCCACATCCCTTGTTGCTTCGCATAAGCTTCAACCAGCTCGACTTGTTCTGCATCGCGCCCGGTCAGCGTCATGTAACTCAGCGTAATCTCATCGATGGGGAAGAAACCGCAGGTTGCACCATATTCCGGTGCCATATTGGCGATAGTTGCGCGATCGGCCAACGGCAAATCGGCCAGGCCATCACCGTAAAATTCCACGAACTTACCCACCACACCATGCTTGCGCAGCATTTGCGTCACAGTTAAAACTAAGTCGGTCGCGGTGATGCCGGGACGCAGTTTGCCGGTGAGTTTGAAACCGACAACGTCGGGGATTAACATAGAAACGGGTTGCCCTAACATAGCGGCTTCGGCTTCAATACCGCCAACACCCCAGCCTAATACGCCCAACGCGTTGATCATCGTGGTATGGGAATCTGTGCCGACTAAGGTATCAGGATAAGCGACATCTTTGCCTTCTAGCGTTTCATGCCAGACGGATTTCCCCAGGTATTCCAGGTTAACCTGATGGCAGATACCGGTGCCGGGCGGCACTACGCGGAAACGATTAAACGCTTTTTGCCCCCAGCGCAGGAAAACGTAGCGTTCGTGGTTGCGCTCCATCTCCAGACGCACGTTTTCTTCGAAAGCATCTTCATCACCAAAATGGTCAACGGTCACCGAGTGGTCAATTACTAAATCGACCGGTGATAAGGGGTTAACTTTGGCCACATCGCCGCCGAGGCGTTTTACCGCTTCACGCATCGCCGCCAAATCCACTACCGCTGGCACACCGGTAAAGTCTTGCATCAACACGCGTGCTGGGCGATAGGCAATTTCCCGATCGGCATGGGCATCTTTCTGCCAGCCAACCAATGCCTGAATATCTTCAGCCGTCACCGAATCCCCATCCTGCCAGCGCAGTAGGTTTTCCAGCAACACCTTCATGGATTTGGGTAAGCGATCGATATTGCCCAGTTGCTGGGCGGCTTTAGGCAGGCTGTAGTAGTGATATTTTTTTGCCCGAACGTCCAGCGTATCCTGACTTTGCTCCCGTAACGTTAACGACATAGCTCCTCCTTTAATGGGCCTCTCTTTTAAACCTCAATAACCGCAAGGTTTAGCTTAAAGATAGACCACATTTTCGTTAACGATTTGATAACAACACGAAATGACACATAAAGGCACAAACAAAAATGCCCCGACGTTTGTCGGGGCATTAATAAAAGTCAGTACAATTTGAGTTATTGGATTATATCATTGCCCACACGGCCGCAGCCCAAAATGCAATGGAAAAGGCATAAACGCCAAACCATGAAAAAGTCGTGGTATTCATTGAGTCGCTCCCTCCCGTATTCCGGGCAAAAAAAAGTCCACCGTCTTCAGCGTTGTACTGATGACACCGTTTTTTTAGAGCTGAGTGTTAAAGGACGGGCTTTTAAAATGCCCACCGGATAATCCGGTAAAGAAAGGAATAGATGTCTATATATAGAACAAAACGCAGACTGCGTTATTTCGACTTCGGATCCATGAAAGATTCGATAAAGTTACGCTGGTTGTCACTCAGTTCCCACGACGCAGGAATCGCCACAGGCTGTTCAGCGCTCTTGACTTCTTTCGCTTTGCACGTTGACGTGTTCGGCTGACGCGCAGAAACCGGAGACTTACGGCTGAGTGTATTTGCCCACATGGCTTAACCCCACATACGCCAGATCATCAATGCCACCACTACCCAGAACAGTGCTGAAGCAGCGAAGACGGTCAACCAAGCCTTGCGACGCACGTTACCAGAGCGCTCAACCTTGGCAGTTTTAGTACGAAAATCTTGTTGTACAGTCAGTCTTGTATTCATAGTTTTTGATAATCACTCTCAATAAAACGATTGTTGATAACGATTAAGATTTAGGACGAATCCTAAACTTGTTAAGTCCGAAAATCCAGTTATTTTTATTGAGCACAACGATTAACACTATTTATCAAAACCCAAAAGATTGATGAGATAAATTTAATTACTGATCAAGCTATTCATCTAATACATACATTGTAAATTTGGGTTAAAACAAATTTAGTACCATTCTAAATTTGAGTTTAATTTAAAGATCCCCACGAAAAGGCCTTTCTCATCAGTTGATAACTGGAGTATGGGAATATTCCTGGCGGTCCGCAAAGCGGCAGCGTCAATTTTGTGTACTGTTTCTCATTTAATGACTAACAATGAAAAAACATGTGATCGATGTTTCATTTACAAAAAACTAATGAAGTTTTTTGAGAATCTTGTGGCGCTAACCAGAGAGAATTTCACAAGATGCCCACTGGACACCTCGTGAAAATAATGAGTTAGGGGATTATTTGAAAGGTAACTTGATATCGCGGAACATCGCTTCGATATCTTCATTAGAACGTAATGCGACCGCGGCATCCACGACATCACGCGTCAAATGCGGTGCGAAACGTTGAATAAAATCATACATATAGCTTCGCAGGAATGTGCTGCGCCTAAAGCCAATTTTGGTTGTACTATTGGTAAAAATTTCTGATGCTTCGATTCGCACCAAATCCGGATCGGAAACCGGATCCACTGCCATACTGGCAATCACACCTACCCCTAAGCCCAGACGCACATACGTTTTGATCACATCAGCGTCGGTGGCCGTAAAGACAATACGCGGCGTTAATCCTGCACGGTTAAATGCGGTATCCAGCTCTGAACGGCCGGTGAAGCCAAAGGTGTAGGTCACGAGCGGGAAATCAGCCAGCTCTTCAATCGTCACATTCGATTTGCCTGCTAGCGGATGGTCTGGCGTCACGACAATGGCGCGGTTCCAGTGATAGCACGGCAACATAATCAGGTCGTCGTACAGATGCAGCGCTTCGGTCGCGATCGCAAAGTCAGCATTGCCCTTCGACACGGCTTCAGCAATTTGCGTTGGCGATCCCTGATGCATATGCAGCGATACGCGTGGGTAACGCTCGATGAAGCCTTTAATCACGCCAGGCAAGGCATAACGCGCCTGAGTATGCGTGGTCGCCACATACAGCGAGCCTTTGTCGGGCCAGGTATGCTCACCCGCGACAGATTTAATCGCATCGACCTTCGATAACACTTCACGTGCTATCCGGATGATCTCTTCACCCGCAGGCGTTACCTGAGTGAGATGTTTCCCGCTACGCGCAAAAATCTGCACGCCGAGTTCATCTTCCAGCATACGCACTTGCTTACTGATACCCGGTTGCGAGGTATAAAGACCTTCAGCGGTGGAGGAGACGTTGAGGTTGTGATTAACCACTTCAACGATGTAACGCAACTGCTGCAATTTCATAGTTATATCTTCCCGGTAGCGACAGAGGGTCATTCCCTGCAGGCGTGTTTCCGCCTTGATTAAGGGTTGAGGAGGGAAAGCGTGTCAGCGAAACGAAAAAAAGCTATAACCACTATATCAGTTAAAGAAAGAATGTAGAACGATTAGCTATAAGGATGAGGAAAAGGCCAGCAGATGCTGGCCTTGAGGGGAATTACTTCTTCGCTTCCTGCCACTTACCGTCGATATAGAACATCGACCAGCCTGTCGCTTTGCCCTCCTTCTCGGAGGAAACATACTGCTGCTTAGTTTTACGGCTAAAACGCACTAACGTTTTATTGCCTTCCGGATCCGCCGCTGGCGCTTCCGCCAGGTATTTCAGCTTCTCTGGCAGACGGTCAGCAAAACGTTGCAGCTCTTCCACCAGCGGCGCACGCGTTTCACGCGATTTCGGGAAGGTGTTGGCCGCCAGGAATACCCCTGCCGCACCGTCACGCAATACAAAGTAGGCATCTGATTTTTCACATGCCAGCTCAGGCAACGGTACCGGGTCTTCCTTCGGTGGTGCAACTTCACCATTGCGCAGAATCTTGCGAGTATTTTTACACTCGTCGTTGGTGCAGGCCATGTATTTGCCGAAGCGCCCCATTTTCAGGTGCATTTCGGAACCACACTTTTCACACTCTACGATCGGGCCGTCATAACCTTTGATGCGGAATTCGCCCTGTTCGATTTCGTAGCCGTCACATTCCGGGTTGTTGCCACAGACGTGCAGCTTACGCTGATTGTCGATCAGGTAGCTGTCCATCGCGGTGCCACACTTCTGGCAACGACGACGGGCACGCAACGCATTGGTTTCAGCATCATCGCCTTCCAGTACGTTAAGAACCTCATTTTCCGGAATCAGATTGATGGTCTGTTTGCAGCGTTCTTTGGGTGGCAGCGCATAACCGGAGCAGCCGAGGAATACGCCGGTACTGGCGGTACGGATACCCATTTGGCGGCTACAGGTCGGGCAGTCGATCGAGGTCAGCACCATCTGGTTCGGCTGCATGCCGCCCTCTTCTGGCTCTTTCTCGGCCTGACCTAACTGCTGACTGAAATCGCTGAAGAAGGAATCCAGCACCGCTTTCCACTGCGCTTCATTATTGGCGACCTGGTCAAGGCTGTCTTCCATGCGCGCGGTGAAGTCATAGTTCATCAGTTCACGGAAATTCTGTTCCAGACGATCGGTGACAATTTCACCCATCTTCTCAGCATAGAAGCGGCGGTTTTCTACCCGCACGTAACCGCGATCCTGAATGGTGGAAATAATTGAGGCATAGGTCGATGGACGGCCAATACCCCGTTTTTCCAACTCACGGACTAAGGAAGCTTCGCTGAAGCGGGCTGGCGGCTTGGTGAAGTGCTGGCTTGGCATCAGCTCCTTCAGGTCAAGCATGTCGCCGACATTGACCGGTGGCAGCGTCAAATCTTCATCGTTTTTACGCAGCGCTGGCATCACTTTTGTCCAGCCATCGAAACGCAAAGTGCGGCCTTTCGCTTTCAGTTTAAAGTCTGCTGCACCCACCGTCAGGGTGGTGGAGTCATACTGCGCCGGCACCATCTGGCAGGCCACAAACTGACGCCAGATCAGCTGGTACAGTTTCTGCGCATCAGCTTCCATATCTTTCAGCTGTTCTGCCTGGATGTTGACATCCGAAGGTCGAATCGCTTCGTGAGCTTCCTGCGAATTCTCTTTACTGGCGTACGTGATTGGCGACTCTGGCAGATACTTCTTACCAAAACTCTTCTCCACAAAGCCGCGTGCCATCGCCACCGCATCCTGACTCAGGTTGGTGGAGTCAGTACGCATATAGGTGATGTGACCCGCTTCGTAGAGACGCTGCGCCATCATCATGGTTTTCTTCACGCCAAAACCAAGACGAGTACTCGCCGCTTGCTGCAGCGTCGAGGTAATAAAAGGCGCAGAGGGTTTGCTGCTGGTCGGTTTGTCTTCACGATCCAGCACTTCGTAACGCGCTTTTTCCAGCACGGATACCGCAGCATGAGTTTGCTCGCGATTAACCGGACGGAACGCTTTATCACCCTGATGCGTGACCTGCATTGCCAGCGCGTCGCCTTTCGGCGTAGAGAAATCCGCATCGATTTCCCAATACTCTTCCGGCACGAACGCTTTGATTTCGTGCTCGCGCTCAACCACCAGTCGCACAGCCACAGACTGAACACGACCCGCCGACAAGCCACGGGCAATTTTCTTCCACAGCAGCGGGGAAACCATATAACCCACCACGCGGTCCATAAAGCGACGCGCCTGCTGCGCATTAACACGTTCAATATTCAGTTCGCCCGGTTTTTCAAACGCCTGACGAATCGCATTTTTGGTGATTTCGTTGAACACCACACGGCTAAACCGCTTGTCATCGCCACCGATCACTTCCCGCAGGTGCCAGGCAATGGCCTCCCCTTCGCGGTCAAGGTCCGTTGCGAGGTAGATGTGGTCAGCATCGGCGGCAAGGCTTTTCAATTCGGCTACGACTTTTTCTTTACCCGGCAGAATCTGATAGTCCGCTTCCCAGCCATGCCAGGGATCGACCCCCATGCGGCTGACCAATGCGGCCTTCTCATCCTTCTTAACCTTTTTTCCTGTTTTCGCCTTTTCCCCGTCGGTAGTTTTACGGGCAGTTGAACCGCTGGTCGGCAAATCACGGATATGACCGACGCTGGATTTCACCACGTAGTCATTACCGAGGTATTTATTGATTGTTTTGGCCTTTGCCGGGGACTCAACGATTACGAGTGCTTTACCCATATGTACCTTTACCTAATTGAAACGTCCTGATAAACGGGAGAGGATTCGGTGCCCCAAAACCCAACGGGTTCAATATTGCTGCCAGCTTTTCACATTTCAAGGCAGCGGGGATAATCTCAGGTCAGATTGCATCGACTTATGCAACTTTATGATTAGAAGCGGGTTTTCCATCTGACAGCACCACACATCCGGGTGTGATCTCCCTGAAAGCTGAATCGCCCACACTCTACCTGATAAAATCCGTTACGCAACTTAATTAGCATTCTGATTAATTTTGCGCCAGTTTTGCTGACGGACGTTGATTTGATGAACAGCGCAACTCGCTAGTAATATAGAAGGAGAACGATTGCTGTCAAAAAAGAGGTGAACAATGTCAGTAGAAACGGAATCCATTTCACGCCAGGCGTTACTGGAAATAGCCAATCAAATGATCAAGCAGCACGACGATTATTTAGCCGGGATGGAAGCCAATGACGTGATTCAGCAGGGCGAGATATTGGTGTTTCGTGGGCCTTATTTCTTAGATGAAGAAGGCCTGCCGAGCGCGAAAACCACCGCTGTGTTTAACGTGTTTAAATCCCTTGCCGTTGAGCTCTCCTCACGCTATCACCTGGCATAAAAAAGCCCGGCATTTGCCGGGCTTGCTCACAACAGTGGCTTATCACCACGCTGCCATATTTTCAGAATTAACCGCTCGGCCGCCAGACTGGCGCTGTTGGTGAAGCGATCCATCATTTTCTTCTTCCGCGCATAGTGCACGCCCAGCACATTGAACCGATCCATCTGCTTGATAATCAGCGCATCGCTGGTGCCGATCTCATCAATCAGCCCCAAATCCAGCGCCTGGCGTCCATACCAGTGTTCCCCGGTGGCCACTTTTTCCAAATCCAGTGTCGGACGCATCTGCTGGACAAACTCTTTGAACAGCAGATGGGTTTCGTTGAGATCTTCCTGGAATTTTTCACGTCCCTCATCGGTGTTCTCACCAAACAAGGTCAGCGTGCGCTTATATTGACCCGCGGTGTGCAGTTCAACGTCGATATCATTGCGTTTCAGCAGACGGTTGAAGTTGGGAATCTGCGCGACCACACCAATAGATCCAATGATAGAGAATGGCGCCGCGACGATGCGATCCGCGACACAAGCCATCATATAACCCCCGCTCGCCGCCACTTTATCGACGACGGCAGTTAACTGCAGGCCCGCATCACGCAGACGCTGCAGCTGAGAAGCGGCCAGGCCATAACCGTGCACCACGCCACCCGGGCTTTCCAGACGCAGCAAGACTTCATCACCCGGCACCGCCACCGCCAGCACCGCGGAGATCTCCTCACGCAAAGAACTGACTTCGCCCGCATCCATACTGCCTTTAAACTCCAGCACATAGAGTGTCGGTTTAGCGGCTTCGCTCACACCAGCTTTGGCATTGCGCTTCTCGGTTTTGGCTTTTTGCTTCTCTTCTTTTTTATGCTGCTTCAGCCACACTTTTTGCGCCTGTGGCTTCATCTTCGCCAACTGCAGGTCTTCCTTCATTTCACGATAATCATCGTCGAGATGAGTCAAGCGCAGTTGACCACCGCTGTGGCGTTTACGCATCGCGGCATTGAGCACAATCAGAACAATAGCTGCGAACGCCACCACCACGGTGACGGCCTTGGCCAGAAATAATCCATAACTGGAGAGTAAATCCATTCTGCCGCCTTATTAAACAGTGAATTACAAACAATGGCTGAGTTTACCCGCTTTAACGACTTTCGTCGCCTGAAATGCCCGCAGGCGGCACAGAATGCGAGGCGCGGTGATTGCACCTGGCGCCAAATTGAGGCATAAAGCCCAAAACCCTCTGACTTGCCAAAGGACATCGCTGTGCATTATCAACCGAAAAGCGATCTGCTGGAAAATCGCATTATCCTCGTCACCGGCGCTTCAGACGGCATTGGTCGCGAAGCGGCGCTGACCTATGCGCGCTATGGCGCACGCGTCATTTTGATGGGCCGCAACGCCGAAACGCTGCAGCAGACTGAACACGCCATCAATCAGCTGAATAAGCAGCCCGCATCCCATTTGCTGCTGGACTTGTCGCATGCCACGCCAGAAAGCTGCGCTGAGGTGGCCGATCAGATCGCCTCCCTGGTGCCACGGCTCGATGGTGTACTGCACAATGCTGGGATTCTGGGTGAGATCGTCCCACTGGCGGAACTCGATCCTGCCGTCTGGCGCCAGGTGATGCAGATCAATCTTGACGCCACCTTCTATTTAACTCAGGCCTTGCTGCCGCTGCTGCTGAAATCAGACGCCGGTTCACTGGTGTTTACCACGTCGAGCGTCGGCCGTACCGGCCGTGCAGGCTGGGGGGCCTATGCGGTGTCGAAATTCGCCACCGAAGGCATGATGCAGGTACTGGCGGATGAGTATAAAAATCGTCATCTGCGGGTAAATTGCATCAATCCTGGTGGCACTCGCACTAAAATGCGCGCCAGTGCTTTCCCGGAAGAAAATGCCAGTTTACTGAAAACGCCTGCTGATTTGATGCCGCTTTACCTTTATTTGATGGGTGATGACAGCCGTCGCAAAACCGGGATCAGTTTTGATGCCCAGCCGGGACGTAAACCGGGGCCAGCCAGCGCATGAGTGATCGTCATCAGCAACGACAGCAGCGTTTAAAAGAACAGGTTGATGCGCGGATTGCTGCCGCGACAGAAGCGCGCGGCATTTTGATGGTGTTCACCGGCAACGGCAAAGGCAAAACCACCGCCGCCTTTGGTACGGCTTTACGCGCTTGCGGGCACGGTAAAAACGTTGCCGCCGTGCAGTTTATTAAAGGTGAATGGCCAAATGGTGAGCGCAATTTGCTGGAACAGCATGGCGTGGAATTTCAGGTGATGGCCACCGGCTTTACCTGGGATACTCAAAATCGGGAGACCGATACTGCCGCCTGCCAACAGGTTTGGCAGGCGGCAAAGCGTATGCTTGCCGATGAGCATGTGGATTTAGTGATCCTCGATGAAATCACCTACATGGTTAGTATGGATTATCTGGATCTGGATGAACTGGTGCGCGTGCTGGGACAACGTCCGGTTCAACAAAGTGTGATTATCACCGGTCGAGGCTGCCATCGAACCTTGCTCGAGATGGCGGATACCGTGACCGAGATGCGCCCGGTTAAGCATGCATTTGATGCAGGCATTCAGGCTCAGCAGGGAATAGATTGGTAAAACAGTGACGCCGCTGCATGCGGCGTCACGGGCATATCAGGAACCGCGCTTGTTGGTTCCACTGGTCCGCGTACTGCTGTTGCGGCTGCTACTGCTGCCGCCGCGACGTGGGCTGCCGCTTACATTACTATGACGTTTTACCGCGCGACGAATCTGATTGGCTTTAGTACGACGACGGTCTTTTTCAACCGCGACTTTCGTCACCGTCTCTTCCGGCATATCCACCAGCGTACGCAGGTAGTTAACCGCCGGTAATTCCATCTCCATCCAGCCACCGCGAGGTAACCCTTTTGGCAACTGAATATCGCCATAACGGACGCGCATCAGGCGGCTAACCTGCACACCTACGGCTTCCCACAAACGGCGGACTTCACGGTTACGTCCTTCGGTCAGGGTGACGTTATACCAATGGTTGATGCCTTCACCGCCAGCAAACTTAATGGTTTTGAACGATGCCGGGCCATCTTCTAACTGCACACCTTTACTGAGCTGACGAATTTTATCGTCATCCACTTCGCCGAATACACGCACCGCATATTCACGCTCAACTTCACGGCTTGGGTGCATCAGACGGTTCGCCAGTTCACCATCGGTGGTGAACAACATCAGACCACAGGTGTTAACGTCCAGACGGCCCACAGCGATCCAGCGTGAACCGCGCAGACGCGGCAGACGGTCGAATACCGTTGGACGCCCTTCAGGATCGTTACGGGTACAGAGTTCGCCTTCTGGTTTGTAATACGCCAGCACGCGGCAGACTTCAGTGGCGGATTCAGCAATCGAAACCAGATGGCCATCAATACGAATTTTAAGGGATTTATCATTTTCAATGCGATCGCCCAGCGTCGCCAGTTTGCCATCGACGCTGACGCGTCCGGCTGAAATCATCGTTTCGATTTCGCGGCGTGAACCGTGACCGGCGCGCGCTAATACTTTTTGTAGTTTCTCACTCATGGAGATGCCTCGTTGTCGCCTTCCCAGGCGTCGTGGTAAGAAGAGGTACGATACGGGGATTACCAGTTCCCATATCAGAATCTGTTACCGCTGAGCATAGCGCATGCCATCTCAGGCGGCCCGCGATTTTACACTAACGCAAGTTTCGTTAACACCTTTTCCTTTGCTGCCGATAATAAAGGCCAAAGGCTGCGTCACCCGTTTAGTGCCATATGCCTAAACATTTACGCTGCTGATAGATACACCAACCACACTTCTCTTCTTTATGCGCCAAGTGACTGAATTTTTATCATTTACTCTTGGCTCTTTATGCCTGGTTATTACCCCCACTTTAGACCCGTGATACATTAGCGCTTTTCAAGACTGGTCTGCTAGCATTGCGCACCACGCTTAAGGATAATCCCAAACATAAAATCTAAACCCAAACTGCAAAACAGGATAAAAAACTAATTAATCGGGATAAATAAGGCTCATTAGTCCAGTAATTTTAAATTACCAGTTAATTGGCACTGCAGGTTGGATTAAGTCTGTATTTTCGCATTATTTGATTCAGATTAAATTTGATGAATTGTTCTGATAAAAAAATTGTGTAAAATTTAAGCCTGAAACAGAGTGTGCCGTATTTATAAAAGCGTAACCTTTACTATTTACACTCGTTTCTCTATCAAGCCACTAACAAAATCACTGTGGCATTGTTGATAATATAAACCGGCGCACGCAGGAATTGACGCGTTTATTCATTCACGGAATGAATTTAATTTGCATGTCGAAAGTCTTCACCAGGGATTTTCCTGACATGCTTAAAAGAAGATGACTATCATGAAAACCTCTCTGCTTTGGCCTGCCCTCGCGGCGCTGGCACTGAGCGGCTGTTCCGTGGGCCATACTGAGTATAGTCGAGCGGCGCTTGAACACGTGGATATGAGCGTGACAGGCATCCCGACGGTATTGGGTCTGGGTATCCTCGGTACAACCATCCCTTTAACACCAGAGTACAGCCTGACAGCTGCGCACGTCGCCACCACTGCCGTACAGCGTGTGAAGGCTTATCATCCTTATTGCGACGTCGCCATTATCTATCATAAGAATAGCCCGGAAACGCTGGCAAAATTCCGCACCAGCAAAGTCGGTGAACCCATTAAGATGTACGGCTACAGCTTTATTTCAGCCATGCCCGTGGAATCAAGTGGTGTTAATTTAGCGCGCACCGCTATTACCAATAAATGGAATAAAAAACCGTGCATGGCAATGGCATCAAATGCTGGCGTTGTACAGGGAATGTCGGGGGGCGCGGTATATAATGCTGACCAGACAATTGGCGGAGTGATTGTGGGCTACAGCCATGAAATTTCCAATGTGCGCAGCAAACAAGTCATTCTGAAAGATGTTTCGCTGTATATTCCGTACGGTGATTTTAAACATTGGCTGGAAAAGAATATAGGCCAGACAACGTTAACGCCGCCTGACCACGCGTGATTAGAGGAACGGGCGCGTGTCGCCGACCCCTTCACGAACCACAACCGGTACATCGCTGGTGAGATCGATCACCGTCGTCGGCTGCTGCCCTAACGTGCCGCCATCAATGATCAGATCCACCAGCTTACCGATGCTGTGCTGAATCTCTTCCGGATCCGATTCCGTGAAGTCATTACCGGGCAACATCAGCGAAGTAGACATCATCGGCTCATTCAATCTCTCCAGTAACGCCAGCGCCACCGGATTGGAAGGTACGCGCAAACCAATAGTTTTACGCTTGTCATTCATCAAACGACGCGGCACCTCTTTGGTCGCTTTGAGAATGAAGGTGTAACTGCCCGGCGTATTGTTTTTCAGAATACGAAACGCGGTATTGTCCACCTGCGAATACGTCGAGAGCTCAGACAGATCGCGACACATCAACGTAAAATTGTGGTTGCCATCTAACTGCCGGATACGGCAGATACGCTCCATCGCGTTCTTCTCTTCCAGTCTGCAGCCTAGCGCGTAACCCGAATCGGTGGGATAGACAATCACGCCACCTTTATTAAGATAATCGACCGCCTGATTGACCAGACGCGGTTGCGGGTTATCTGGATGAATGTGAAAAAATTGACTCATAAAAACCTCATGTCACCTGTCTGCAGAAGCCACGGCGGGCGCTAACGCGGGAAAGCGTTCCCAGATGGGTTCAACGCCGCCCGGCAGCCATAACTTGCGCCCCAGTTCTATCCACGGACAGGGTTGGTGAAAATCTGATCCCTGCGATCCCGCCAGCTGATTGTCGCGCGCATAAGTCGCGAGCTGCGTGCGCTCGTTGGGTGCCTGCTGACACTGTGCCACTTCCATTGCATCACCACCGACCTCGGCGAAATGGGCAATCAGTCGCTTAAGCCACTTTGCAGACAATCCATAGCGACCCGGATGTGCGAGTACCGCAACGCCGCCAGAATGATGAATGGCATCAATAGCTTGTTTAATTGTACACCATTGCGGCGGCACATAGCCGGTTTTCCCACGGGCAAGATAGTTCTTGAACACTTGCGCCATGTTATCGGCTTTACCCATCTCGACCAGATAACGGGCGAAATGACCGCGGGTGATGACACCGCCCTGAGCCAGGCGTTGCGCCCCAGCCAACGCATCAGGAATGCGGGCACGTTCGAGACGCTCTGCAATCAGCTGAGCCCGTTCAACGCGGCATTGATGCTGTTGCTCAAGAAACAAGGTCAGTGCCGGATGCTGGCAATCCACATTTAAACCTACGATATGAATTTCGTGGTTTTCCCACAATGTAGAGGCCTCTAATCCGGCCAGAATACGAATCGGTAGATTCTGTTGCTGCACAGCGGCTTGCGCTTCTGCCACGCCAGCAACGGTGTCGTGATCGGTAATCGCCAGTACCCCTACTTTCATTTTGACGGCACGTTGCACCAACTCGGTAGGGGTCAGCAAACCGTCAGACGCCTGGGTATGGCTGTGTAAATCGTAAAGGGGAAAACGGGCAATATCCGACAAGGTAACTCCAGCAGCAACTTAACTCGGCTGGCATGATAACGATTTTGACCCTGACTGAAAAAGGGTATTGACTTTTTTCACCTGAACCAGTTAACTAGTACACAAGTTCACACGTAACGGGTATCTCATCATGGCTAATTTTGGTACGCATGCAAAAGGTTGGTGGCGCGATAATCCTTTAAACGGGCGACGTCGTCGTGCACAACATGCGTAACCATTGTGCAGATACCTGAGCCCGCCACCGAGCGGGCTTTTTTTTGAGCGAAATTCAGAGATGACAATAATGGCTAATGCGAAACCTACATTGAAGTTGATTACCGGTACCGCGCCCTACCGCGAAGATCCGGCCGCAGTGTTCCATCAAATTTGCGGCGCACGTCCGGCAACTCTGCTGCTTGAATCTGCCGACATCGACAGCAAAAAGAATCTGAAAAGCTTACTGATTGTGGATAGCGCCCTGCGCATCAGCGCACTGGGCAACGTGGTGACATTACAGGCGCTGTCAGAAAACGGTCGCACCATTCTGCCACTGCTGGATGAAGCACTGCCGCAGGATGTCAGCATTGAAGCGCGTCCGGATGGCCGCGTGCTGCATTTCCCGCTGCCTCAGGGGTTGCACGATGAAGATTCACGTCTGAAAGCATTGTCTGTTTTCGATGCGCTGCGCCTGATTCCGCAACTGGTGAACAGCCCAGAGGAAGAGCGTGAAGCGATGTTCCTCGGCGGATTGTTTGCTTATGACCTGGTGGCCGGATTTGAAGATTTACCCGAGCTGCGTAATGAGCAAAGCTGCCCGGATTACTGCTTCTACCTGGCAGAAACCCTGCTGGTGATTGATCACCAGACCCGTAGCGCTCGCCTGCAGGCCAGTCTGTTCAGCCCCTCCACCAGCGAATTCCAGCGCCTGCAGAGTCGTATCGAGCAGCTGCGTGGTCAAATGACACAGCCTGCACCGGCATTACCGGTGCAGCGTGTAGAGCAAATGGCTCTGAGCACCAATCAGAGCGATGAAGAGTATTGCAGTGTGGTGCGTGAGATGCAGGAAGCGATTCGCATCGGCGAAATCTTCCAGGTGGTGCCATCGCGCCGCTTCTCGCTGCCGTGCCCTTCTCCGCTGGCCGCTTATGACACGCTGAAGCACAGCAATCCCAGCCCATATATGTTCTTTATGCAGGATCAGGACTTTGCGCTGTTTGGCGCTTCACCAGAAAGCTCACTCAAGTATGACGCCACTTCACGTCAGATTGAGATCTACCCGATTGCCGGTACGCGTCCACGTGGCCGACATGCCGATGGTTCACTGGACCGCGATCTCGACAGCCGTATCGAACTGGAAATGCGCACCGACCACAAAGAGCTGGCGGAACACCTGATGCTGGTGGATCTGGCGCGTAATGATCTGGCTCGCATCTGCGTGCCTGGTAGCCGCTATGTGGCAGACCTGACCAAAGTAGACCGTTACTCTTTCGTGATGCATCTGGTCTCTCGCGTGGTTGGCACGCTGCGTGACGATCTTGATGTCCTGCACGCCTATCGCGCCTGCATGAACATGGGCACCTTAAGCGGCGCGCCAAAAGTGCGTGCCATGCAGTTGATTGCTGAGAAAGAAGGCACGCGTCGCGGCAGCTACGGCGGTGCGGTAGGTTATTTCACCGCACACGGCGATTTGGATACCTGCATCGTGATTCGCTCCGCTTGGGTGGAAGATGGTGTTGCAACCGTCCAAGCCGGTGCCGGTGTGGTACTGGATTCTCAGCCTCAGGCTGAAGCGGATGAAAGCCGCAATAAAGCGCGCGCGGTATTACGTGCCATCGCCACAGCCCATCATTGCAAGGAGATTTTCTGATGGCCGATATCCTGTTGCTCGATAACATCGACTCCTTTACCTATAACCTCGTTGATCAGCTGCGCACCTTTGGTCACAACGTGGTGATTTACCGCAATAACGTGCCGGCTGAAGTGCTGATTGAACGACTGCAGCAGATGGAAAATCCGGTGCTGATGCTGTCGCCAGGCCCCGGCGCGCCGAAAGATGCCGGCTGCATGCCTGCGTTACTGCAAGCACTGCGTGGTCGTCTGCCGATTATCGGCATCTGCCTCGGTCATCAGGCGATTGTTGAGGCTTATGGTGGTCATGTAGGCCAGGCCGGTGAGATTCTGCACGGCAAAGCCTCTTCGATTAATCACGACGGTGAAGCGATGTTTAGCGGCCTGAGCAATCCGCTGCCGGTGGCCCGTTATCACTCGCTGGTGGGCAGCAATACGCCTGCCGAATTGACCGTTAACGCCAGCTACAACGGCATGGTAATGGCCGTTCGCCATGATGCCGACCGTGTGTGTGGCTTCCAGTTCCACCCCGAATCCATTCTCACCACCCAGGGCGCACGTTTGTTAGAGCAAACGCTGGCCTGGGCGTTGGCGAAATAATAGGGAGATTATGATGCAAAATATTCTGGAAAAACTTTACCAGGCACAAACCCTGAGCCAGGCGGAAAGCCATCAGCTATTTAGCGCCATTATTAAAGGTCAGCTCGAGCCGACCCAACTAGCCGCTACGCTGATTGCAATGAAAGTCCGTGGCGAGCGCCCGGAAGAGATCGCGGGTGCCGCTACGGCACTGCTGGAAGATGCGAAACCGTTCCCGCGTCCGGATTACACTTTCGCCGATATCGTTGGCACCGGCGGTGACGGCAGTAACAGCATTAACATCTCCACCGCCAGCGCCTTTGTCGCCGCAACCTGTGGGCTGAAAGTGGCCAAGCACGGCAATCGTAGCGTGTCGAGCAAATCCGGCTCGTCCGATCTGCTGGCGGCTTTTGGTATCGATCTGGATATGCCCGCTGAAAAAGCGCGTAAGGCACTGGACGATCTTAACGTCTGCTTCCTGTTCGCGCCGCAATATCACAGCGGATTCCGTCACGCGATGCCAGTGCGTCAACAGTTAAAAACCCGCACCTTGTTTAACGTGCTGGGCCCTTTAATCAATCCGGCGCGACCCCCACTGGCGGTTATCGGCGTGTACAGTCCGGAACTGGTGCTGCCGATTGCCCAAACCCTGAAGGTGCTTGGCTATCAGCGTGCGGCAGTGGTGCATGGCGGCGGGATGGATGAAGTGGCGCTGCACAGTGCGACTCAGGTCGCTGAGCTGCGTGACGGTGAAATCACCAGTTATCAGCTGACGCCTGAAGACTTCGGTTTCGGCTTCCATGATAAAGAAGCCCTGGCGGGCGGCACGCCGGAAGAAAACCGTGACATTCTGGCGCGTTTGCTCCAGGGTAAAGGCCAGCCAGCCCATGAGCAGGCCGTTGCGGTGAACGTCGCAATGTTGCTGAAAGTATTCGGAAATGAAGATTTGCGCGACAACGCTCAGCGCGCCATCACCGCAATTCGCAGTGGTCAGGCTTACGAGCGCGTTGTTGCTCTGGCAGCGAGAGGATGAGATGAGTATCAAGGGCACCGTTTTAGAGAAAATTGTTCAGGATAAAGCCGTCTGGGTTGAAGCACGCAAGGCACAGCAGCCGCTGGCGACCTTCCAGAACAGCTTGCAGCCTGCAGGACGCCACTTTTACGATGCGCTACGTGGCACGCGCACCGTGTTCATCCTGGAATGCAAAAAAGCCTCCCCGTCGAAGGGTTTGATTCGCGAAGATTTTGATCCTGCGACCATCGCCGGCGTTTATCGTCATCACGCCTCGGCCGTTTCCGTCTTAACTGACGAGAAGTATTTCCAGGGTGATTTTGAGTTTCTGCCGATCGTCAGTGCCGCGATTACTCAACCGGTGCTGTGCAAAGACTTCATTATCGATCCCTACCAAATCTACCTGGCGCGCCACTATCAGGCCGATGCCATCCTGCTGATGCTGTCGGTTCTGGATGATGAGCAATATCGTCAGCTCGCCGCCGTGGCGCATAGCCTGAAAATGGGCGTACTGACTGAAGTCAGTAATGAAGAAGAACTGGAGCGTGCGATTGCGCTGGAAGCTAAAGTGGTCGGTATCAATAACCGCGACCTGCGCGACCTATCGATTGATCTGAATCGCACCCGTCAACTGGCACCACGTTTAAGCCACGGTGTGACAGTGATCAGCGAATCGGGCATCCATAACTATGCGCAGGTGCGTGAGCTGAGCCACTTCGCCAACGGCTTCCTGATTGGCTCCGCACTGATGGAAGAAGCCGATCTCAATGCTGGCGTGCGTCGCGTATTGCTCGGTGACAACAAAGTCTGCGGCCTGACCCGGCCTGACGATGCACGCATTGCGCACGAAGCGGGCGCGATTTATGGCGGTGTGATTTTCGCAGAAGGTTCACCGCGTAAAGTCAGCGCCGAACAGGCTCAAAATGTGATAGCGGCTGCACCACTGAAGTATGTCGGCGTATTCCGCAATAACTCTGTAAGTGACATTGTCACACATGCCAGTTCACTTAACCTTTCCGCTGTGCAACTGCATGGTGATGAAGATCAGGCGTTCGTCGCAGAACTGCGCAGCGCCCTGCCAGAAGAGGTGAAGATTTGGAAGGCGCTGAGCATCAGCGGAAGCCTTCCAGTCCGCGATTGGCCGCATGTGGATCGTTACGTGTTTGATAATGGCCAGGGCGGCAGCGGACAGCGATTCGACTGGTCACTGCTGCAGGGTGAAGATCTCAGCAACGTGCTGCTGGCCGGCGGATTAAGCGCCGACAACTGCGTGGAGGCTGCACAACTGGGCTGCGCCGGACTGGACTTTAACTCTGGCGTTGAATCCGCACCCGGCATCAAAGATGCCAGTAAAGTCGCGGCGGTATTCCGCACACTGCGCGCCTATTAATTTCGCTCGCCCGCCGATGCGCGGGCCGCATAAGGAAGATGAGAGATGACGACGTTATTGAATCCCTACTTTGGCGAGTTTGGCGGTCAATATGTACCGCAGATTCTGATGCCCGCTCTGCGCCAGTTGGAAAGCGCCTTTGTCGAAGCGCAGCGCGATCTTGAATTTCAGGCTGAATTCACCGATCTGCTGAAAAACTATGCCGGTCGTCCTACCGCGTTGACGCTTTGCAGTAATCTGACAAAAGGCACAAAAACCCGCCTGTATCTGAAGCGTGAAGATTTGCTGCACGGCGGTGCACATAAAACCAACCAGGTGTTGGGCCAGGCGCTGCTCGCCAAGCGCATGGGCAAAAATGAAATTATCGCTGAGACCGGAGCCGGGCAGCATGGCGTGGCTTCAGCGCTGGCGTGCGCGCTGCTGGGCATGAAATGCCGCATTTATATGGGTGCAAAGGACGTTGAACGTCAGTCACCTAACGTGTTCCGTATGCGTTTGATGGGCGCGGAAGTGATTCCGGTGCACAGTGGTTCGGCCACGCTGAAAGATGCCTGTAACGAGGCGCTGCGTGACTGGTCTGGCAGCTACGAAACCGCGCACTACATGCTCGGCACCGCAGCGGGTCCGCATCCCTTCCCGACTATTGTGCGTGAGTTCCAGCGCATGATTGGCGAAGAAACCAAAGCGCAGATTCTGGAGCGTGAAGGTCGTCTGCCGGATGCAGTGCTGGCCTGTGTGGGTGGCGGTTCAAATGCCATCGGCATGTTCGCTGACTTTATTGATGACACCAGCGTCGGTCTGATCGGCGTTGAACCTGCGGGTCACGGCATCGAAACCGGCGAACACGGCGCGCCACTCAAG
Organism: Pantoea sp. Seng; assembly: GCF_009829935.1. Classification (NCBI taxonomy): domain Bacteria; kingdom Pseudomonadati; phylum Pseudomonadota; class Gammaproteobacteria; order Enterobacterales; family Erwiniaceae; genus Pantoea; species Pantoea sp. Seng. The sequence continues at coordinate 89,530 of NZ_SZZV01000010.1, forward strand.
CACGGTCGCGTCGGTATCTACTTCGGCATGAAAGCGCCAATGATGCAGACTGAGGAAGGCCAGATCGAAGAATCCTATTCGATCTCAGCCGGCCTCGATTTCCCTTCTGTTGGCCCACAGCACGCCCATCTCAACAGCATTGGTCGCGCCGAGTATGTGTCGATTACCGATGATGAAGCGCTGTCAGCGTTCAAAGAGTTGTGTCGTGCAGAAGGCATTATTCCGGCTCTGGAATCCTCTCATGCTCTGGCGCACGCCTTGAAAATGATCCGCGAGAACCCAGAGAAAGAGCAGTTGCTGGTGGTTAACCTGTCCGGTCGCGGCGACAAAGACATCTTCACCGTTCACGATATTTTGAAAGCTAAGGGAGAGATCTGATGGAACGTTATAATCAGCTGTTTCAACGTCTGTCGGCGAAGAAAGAAGGCGCATTTGTTCCTTTCGTCACCCTTGGCGACCCGACCCCTGAACTGTCACTGAAGATCATCGATACATTGGTAGCAGGCGGAGCCGATGCGTTAGAGCTGGGCATTCCGTTCTCCGATCCGCTGGCGGATGGCCCAACGATTCAGGGGGCAACCCTACGTGCCTTCGCGGCGGGTACCACTGTCGCGCAGTGTTTCGAGATCCTTGCCGCCGTGCGCCAGAAGTATCCTGAACTGCCGATTGGGCTGTTGATGTACGCTAATCTGGTGTTCAGCAAAGGTATCGACAACTTCTACGCACAATGTGAAGCCGTCGGCGTTGATTCCGTTCTGGTGGCGGATGTACCGGTTGAAGAGTCTGCACCGTTCCGTCAGGCTGCGATGCGACATAACGTTGCACCCATCTTCATCTGCCCGCCGAATGCCGATGATAATTTGCTGCGGGAGATTGCCTCACACGGTCGCGGTTATACCTATCTGCTGTCGCGCGCGGGCGTAACGGGTGCAGAAAATCGCGCCAGCCAGCCGCTGAATCATTTGATTGAGAAGCTGAGCGAATATCATGCTGCACCACCGTTGCAGGGATTTGGTATCTCAGAAGCAAGCCAGGTGAGAGAAGCCATCGCGGCAGGCGCAGCGGGTGCGATTTCGGGATCAGCTATTGTGAAGATCATCGAACGTAACCAGAACGATCCCGACACGCTGTTAGCGGAACTGAAAGCGTTTGTCAGCGATCTGAAAGCTGGCACGCGCTAAATCCTCAGGACCCTGTTCGCGATGGCGGATAGGGTCTTCTCTTGATTATTCCAGCCTGAACGTTTGCTCATCGCCTGAGCCATCAGGATAAGTCAGCTTCATCGTCAGCTTGTCGTTTCTGATTTGCCACGTCAGCTTCTCGTCTTCTGGCCCCTCACGCCAACGTCCACTGCTATCTGGATTATCTGACATCAAGATAACGCTCTCGCCCTGGACCCGGCAGCGCACGGCCCAGCGTGATTGATCGGAGGGCCGGATATAGTGCACCCACGCCACGCCCTGCTCATCCACCTTATCCAGCTGCATGATTTTGAAGCTGCGACCAAAGCTCAGCGCGGTAGCCGCTTTGCACAGGGTCCCCAGGTGTGGATTGATTAACGGTTCTGCCTGCGCGCTGGGCACTGGCAAAATTTGTGAAGCAAATAGCTGGAGGTAGGACAGATAGCTCATTGTCACTATCGCCAGAATGGCACGCTTTTTCATTATTGTTTTCCCTGCCTGATGCTTAAATTTGCACCTGTCGGCTTATCGTCTTGTTGTTTTATTATTCGTTTTGCCCTGCTTTTTTAGCTTACCGTTTGCCTTGCTGCCGTCATTGGATCAATAAGTGGTAAAAATCGCGTATTTCCATCTTTTTCACCCCAGGCGATTTGCCGATTTGCAAAGCGCATACCACAATTAATCGCACCGTCTCGTCGCGGTGAAACACCATCTAAGACAGGGAGATAACCAATGAATTTTTTCAAAGTCGTTGCAGGATTATTAATGGCTGCGGTCATGGCGATCACACTTAGCGCCTGTGCACCAACAGCAACAAAGGAAGGAACCGGGGGCTATATCGATGATACGGTGATCACAACCAAGGTTAAGGCACAGTTGTTGAATGACGACTCGCTGAAATCCACCGAAATCAACGTCGAAACCTTTAAAGGAAAAGTGCAGTTAAGCGGCTTTGTCAGCTCACCGCAGATGGCGAACCGTGCAGTGACGGTGACCCGCAGCGTGGCAGGGGTTAAATCTGTGGTTAACAATATGCAGATTAAGTAATAGCGTATCGATACTGCAGCGGGCGGCCTTTGGGTCGCCCGTTGTGTTTCAGCGGGTGCCTCAGAAACGGTAACCCACACCAAAGAAGAACACCCACGGATCGATGCGCGTGTTGATATTCTGTTGTTCACCGTTGGCTTTAAATTTCACTTCAGTATCGATGTCCATGTACCACAGCGATGCGTTCAGCATCCAGTCGCGGTTGATTTGATAATCCATCCCCACCTGACCCGCCACACCCCAGGAATCTTTGACGCTTAAATCACTTAAGCCCGCGTCCTGGCCGGTTTGATTAAATTTGGCATCGTAGAACGTGGTGTAGTTGATACCTACGCCAACATATGGGCGCACCGGGCTGCGGCTATCGAAGAAATAATACTGTGCCATCAGCGTCGGCGGCAGCTGGCGCACGGTAGCCAGATTTCCGGTGGCACCAAGACCAACCTTGTGACGGAACGGTGTCGCCGCCAGCAGCTCCACACCGATGTTGTCTGTCGCCATGTAGGTGAAGGTCAAGCCTAGTTGGGTGTCGTTACTCACGTTAAAGCCGCCCATACCCAGCACATTGTCAGAGCCTTCGGTTGGACGAACAGTCGCGCTACCGGCACGCATGAAAAAATCCCCCGCCTGATGAGCCAGTGCCAGTTGCGGGATAGCCAGAGCCATGAGCAATGCGCATTTTGCCAGTTTCATAATCACTCCTTTGCAGAAAAGTAAGGTCTTAATCGGGATCGCGGCACAAGATCTAACCCTTTTTCGGTAAAAGATCATCTGCATCAATTCAAATTAATCACTTAAAAAACAATGAATTGATTCAGATCAATTTTCGGCATTGCGCGCCTGAAAGAAAAAACGCTGAGGAGGTTTTGAGGGCAGATGAAGAGGCTTTGCTGCTTTTATGAACCGGGTACGAACTTTAATTCCCCATTCTTTACCAGAGATGACACAAAGTTATGGTCTTGCGGGTGCCCGCCAGCCCACAGAACATGTACAATCGCCGGGTTAATTAACCCGGTTCCATCAAGGAGAGTACATGTCTATCACGGCAAGCTCGTTATACCGTGACACAGGAAATTTTCTGCGTCATCAGCTGGTTACTATTGTGCTGATGGCGTTGTTGACGTCGTTCATTACGGTGATTGTCGGTCATGCATTAACCCCAGGCGAAGACCAGTTATCCCTGCTTAGCCAGGCTGACGACAGCGCGACATCACTGTTTGAATTGGTACAGAATATGTCACCGGATCAGCAGCGCATCCTGCTGCGCGCTTCCGCAGCCGGCACCTTTGCCGCGCTGATCGGCAACACGCTGCTGCTGGGCGGTATGCTGTGCCTGATCCCGCTGGTCTCCAATGGCCAACGCGTGAGTGCCCTGCGAGCAATCGGTGCCTCCGCGCCACTGCTGCCGAAACTGCTGCTGCAGACCTTCCTGATTACCTTGCTGGTGCAAATTGGCTTTATGGTATTGATGGTGCCTGGCGTGATTCTGGCGATTCTGCTCTCACTGGCACCGGTAATGCTGGTCAGCGAGAAAATGGGTGTGATTGGCGCGATGCGCGCCAGTATGAAACTGGCATGGAAGAACATGAAAGTCATCGCCCCTGCCATTGTGCTGTGGTTGCTGGCGAAGATTGTGCTGATGTTCCTCATCTCATCACTCACAGTGCTGCCGGTGAACATCGCGTCGGTGGTGATGAACGCGCTGGGTAATCTGGTCTCCGCGATTCTGATTATCTATTTGTACCGACTGTATATGCTGTTACGTTAACAGCGATGGCGCTCTGCGGAGCGCCTTTATTGAACGCTCCTGCCCTAACTGGAAACGCTATGAAGCAGTTACTCGATTTTCTTCCCCTGGTAGTTTTCTTCATCTTCTACAAGCTGTACGACATCTTTGTCGCTTCTGGTGCCCTGATTGTCGCCACGGGTCTGGCGCTGGTGGTCAGCTGGGTGCTGTATCGTAAACTGGAAAAGATGACCCTCTTCACCTTCGCACTGGTGACGGTATTCGGCACGTTGACGCTGGTGTTCCATAACGATGAGTTCATCAAATGGAAGGTCACCGTGATCTATTCTCTGTTCGCGTTGGCACTGCTCTACAGCCAGTTCTTTATGGAACAGCCGCTGATTCAACGCATGCTCGGCAAAGAGCTGCAGTTGCCCGGTGTTGTGTGGCGTCGATTGAATATTGCCTGGGCCATCTTCTTCTTCGTCTGCGGCCTGGTAAATATCTATGTTGCGTTTTGGTTATCACAAGAGTTTTGGGTTAACTTTAAAGTGTTTGGTCTGACCGGCCTGACCCTACTGTTTACTCTGTTTAGCGGCGTGTACATCTGGCGACAGATGCCGCAACAAGAACAAAAATAAGCTACTCCGCCCGACAATGTCGGGCTTCTCTTCACCTGCAGAAGAACTGAGCAATGGACGAAAAACATAAATTACCGCAAGGCGAGATGGTGTCGCGCACCCTGGCGATGCCAGCGGATACCAATGCCAATGGTGATATTTTTGGCGGCTGGTTGATGTCACAGATGGATATGGGCGGCGCTATCATGGCCAAGGAGATCGCTGAAGGTCGTGTGGTCACCGTACGCGTTGATGGTATGTCGTTCCTGAAACCGGTAGCCATGGGCGATGTCGTGAGCTGCTATGCGCGTTGCATACGTACCGGCAACAGTTCGATGACCATCAATGTAGAAGTGTGGATCAAGAAGGTTTCGTCTGAGCCAATCGGTCAAACGTATTGCGCCACTGAAGCGGTATTTGTTTACGTTGCCGTGGATAACAGCGGGAAATCCCGTCCGCTGCCACCTGGCAAAGCCAATCTTGCCGTTTAACAGCGATAAAAAAAGCGGTCAATGACCGCTTTTTCTTTGCCTTCAACCCAGGCTTACTCGATGTTAGCGCCGCCGTTGATGCGGAACACGATGTTCATGGTCAGTCCTTTTCCTGGACGACCCGGCTGATAACGCCACTTTTTCATCGCCTGCTTCACTTCACGCTCGAACATGTTGCGCGGTTCGGCTGACAGAACTTCCACATTATCGACACGACCGTCGCTATCCACATCAAACTGCACGCGTACACGGCCTTCCACGCGTAATGCAAACGCACGCGCCGGATAGGCAGGTTTGCTCACGTTCATCGCCTTAGGCCCGTCAGAGACGGTTTGCGTTGGCGCTGGGTTACTCTTCGGTGCCGTGGTCGGACGCGTCTGAGTGGTCGGGATATCCTGCTTGACCGGATTCTCCTGAGGCTTCACTTCCTTACGTGGCTTCGGCTCGACCTTTTTCTCTACCTTCGGCTTAGGTTTTGGCTTGGGCTTTGGTTCAGGTTTCGGAATCGGCACCGGCTCGACTTCAGGCGGCTCGGGTGCAACTTCCGGCTCAGGTTCGGGCTCTGGCGGCGGCGGCGTCACCACTGCGGGGGCCGGTTCTGGCTGCAATTCAGGTGCCACCATGGTCACGCTGATTGGCTGGGATGCTTTCGGAACCTCAATGGTCTGATGAAACGATGCATAGAGAATGCCCGCAATCAGCGAGCCGTGGAGTACCACGGACAAGATCATAGCTACGGGGGTACGTGTAGGAAGAGGCGTAGTCAACGTCGTCATATCAGTCATATTCATTGAGTGAAGCGCAGATTTTAAATGCAAATAGCAATCAGTTTCAATAAGCGATGTGTAAGCCACTCGCAGAAAGGCGTTTTTTAGCGGAGATTGCGCTATATGACGGTGGATTTATCTTTCATTTGCACTCTGATTAACGATCACTTAACGTGTCTCGCAATTTCGGCAAGTCTAACGGGAGTACCCCATCGTGCTTTACGTCATTTATGCGGAAGATACCGCAGATTCACTGGAAAAACGCAATTCCGTACGCCCTGCGCATCTCGCGCGCTTGCAGTTACTGCAGGATGAAGGTCGACTGATCGCCGCTGGCCCAATGCCTGCTGTCGATAGCAACGATCCGGGTCCGGCAGGCTTTACCGGTTCAGTGATCATTGCCGAGTTTTCCTCGCTGGAAACCGCACAATCCTGGGCTAATGACGACCCGTATATTGCCGCTGGCGTGTATGAGAAAGTGGCGGTCAAACCGTTCAAGCGCGTATTTTAATCGATGTGGCAGTCTGTTTTACTGCTGGTAGCGGTGTTAACGCTGATTGGCAGAGCACTCTGGATTTGGCGTCAGCAAGGCTGGCGCCAGGCCCGGCAGCACATTGTGATGTTAGTCGTGCTGGCGGCCGCATTACAGATCGTCAATGTCTCTCTGGTGTTACGCGGCGCTTAACGGCCGCGTAAGCCATTTACATATTCTGCGTGATGAACAGGATAGATCGGCGATGCTGCTGCGCCACCTGATGACGAATGGCATGGATACGTTTATAGCGACGTGACTGCCCTTCCAGCCAACGTGCACGACGGCGGTGTACCTGACGTAACATTCTCCAGCGTGCCACTTCATTTCTGCTTCGTCTCATCACATCCTCATCAGACAGGCTAAACTCGCCAGGCATTATAAAGATCTGATTGAAAATGCCAAATCGAAAGCTTCATTGAACTGTCATTCACGATTAAAGGTTTCACTAGTGCTATTCAGCACGTAAACTTTCCTCATCAAAGCGCGAACAGGATGTCCACTTAATGACTACATTTTATACCCTAATCAGTTGGTTGCTGCTGTTCGGCTACTGGTTGCTGATTGCGGGTGTCACGCTGCGTATCCTGATGAAACGCCGCGCAGTGACGTCTGCCATGGCCTGGTTGCTGATCATCTATATTCTGCCGCTGGTGGGTATTATCGCGTATCTGTCGTTTGGTGAACTTCATCTGGGCAAACGCCGGGCTGAGCGCGCACGCACCATGTGGCCCTCCACCGCCAAGTGGCTTAACGACCTCAAACAGTGCCGCCATATCTTTGCCACCGAACACAGTGACGTGGCACGTTCATTATTTGAACTCTGTCACCATCGTCAGGGCATTGCGGGTGTCAAAGGTAATCAGCTACAGCTGCTCACTAACTCTGATGATGTGATGCACGCGTTGATTCGTGATATCCAACTGGCTCGGCACAACATCGAGATGGTGTTTTACATCTGGCATCCGGGCGGCCTGGCGGATGAGGTCGCGGAGTCACTAATGGCGGCTTCACGCCGGGGTGTACATTGCCGCCTGATGCTGGACTCTGCGGGCAGCGTGGCATTTTTCCGCAGCCCATGGGCGAATATGATGCGCAATGCCGGTATCGACGTGGTTGAGGCGTTACAAGTGAGCCTGCTGCGTGTGTTCCTGCGCCGTATGGATTTGCGACAGCATCGTAAAGTGGTGCTCATCGATAACTATATTGCCTATACCGGTAGCATGAACCTGGTCGATCCTCGCTACTTCAAGCAGGATGCAGGCGTGGGCCAATGGATCGATTTGATGGCGCGTATGGAAGGGCCGGTCGCGACCACGATGGGCATCGTTTACGCCTGTGACTGGGAGATTGAAACCGGCAAACGCATTCTGCCGCCCGCGCCGGATGCCAACATCATGCCCTTTGAGCAGGAAAGCGGTCATATCATCCAGGTGATCGCTTCGGGGCCGGGCTTCCCGGAAGATATGATTCATCAGGCGTTGTTGACGGCGGTCTATTCCGCACGCGAACAGCTGATCATGACGACGCCCTATTTCGTCCCCAGTGACGACCTGCTGCACGCCATCTGCACCGCTGCGCAACGCGGTGTGGAAGTCAGCATTGTGGTGCCACGCCACAATGATTCGCTGTTGGTGGGCTGGGCCAGCCGCGCGTTCTTTACCGAGTTGCTGGAAGCAGGCGTAAAAATTTATCAATTTGAAGACGGTTTGCTGCATACCAAAAGCGTGCTGGTCGATGGACAGCTGAGTCTGGTCGGTACCGTAAACCTTGATATGCGCAGCTTGTGGCTTAATTTTGAAATCACGCTGGTGGTGGATGATGATGGATTTGGCAGCGATTTGGCCACGGTGCAGGATGACTATATCGCCCGCTCACGCTTACTGGATGGTGCGCGCTGGGCTAAACGTGCGTGGTGGCAACGCATCGTTGAACGACTGTTTTACTTCTTTAGCCCTTTACTGTAAAACGAGCGACAAGATTACCGCCTCAGAGTAAGCAGGAATGACCATGGATTTAAATAATCGCCTTACCGAAGATGAAACGCTGGAACAGGCCTACGACATTTTTCTAGAACTGGCCGGTGATAACCTCGATCCGGCTGACATCATTCTGTTCAATCTGCAGTTTGAAGAGCGCGGCGGTGCGGAGTTGTTTGACCCGTCGGAAGACTGGCAGGAGCACGTCGATTTCGATCTCAACCCGGACTTCTTTGCGGAAGTGGTGATTGGTTTGGGTGAAGCGGACGGCGAGCCGATTACCGATGTGTTTGCGCGCGTGCTACTGTGCCGCGAGAAAGACCATAAGCTGTGCCACATTCTCTGGCGTGAATAATCGCTGACGCATAAAACAACGCCGGGCAATTGCCCGGCGTTTTCTTTTCGACCTTATAAGGGGTCGACCTTCAGACAGGATACTGCGTGGCGGAAACTGCCCTCCAGCAACGGACGCGTTTTTGCACACTCAGGTCCGGCAATCGGACAGCGAGTGCGGAATACGCAGCCCGAGGGCGGATTGATCGGTGAAGGCAGTTCACCCTCCAGTAGCTGGATCTGTTTGTTTTTTTCCAGATCCGGATCCGGAATGGGTACCGCAGACATCAGTGCACGGGTGTAAGGATGCTGTGGATTGTTGTACACCGAGTCATAAGTGCCCAACTCAACCGCATGACCGAGATACATCACCAGTACACGATCAGAGATGTGCTTCACCACCGCAAGGTCATGCGCAATGAAAATGAGCGATAATCCCATTTCACGTTGCAGCTGCTGCAGCAAATTCACTACCTGCGCCTGAATCGACACATCCAGCGCCGAAACCGGTTCATCGCAAATAATCAGCTTGGGTTCGAGGATAAGCGCACGCGCAATGCCAATACGCTGACACTGACCACCGGAAAACTCGTGTGGATAACGGTTGATGAGGTTTGGCAGCAACCCAACCTTCATCATCATGTTTTTTACCTTATCCTTCACTTCCTGCTTCGGCATTTTCGGATAATAGGTGCGCAGCGGCTCGGCAATGATGTCGCCAATGGTCATGCGCGGGTTCAGCGAGGCTAGCGGATCCTGGAAAATCATCTGGATATCGCTGCGCGCCTGGCGCCACTCATCCTGACTCTGCCCCAATAAATCGCGTCCCAGCCAGGCTACACGACCGTCGGTGGCTTTCACCAGGCCGATGATGGCGCGTGCCAGGGTTGATTTACCACAGCCCGATTCGCCCACTACGCCGAGGGTTTCCCCCTCATACAAGCGCAGGCTGACGCCATCCACTGCTTTCAGTGTTTTTGGCGGCTGCCAGAACCACTGTTTGCCGTCTTTAATATCGAAATGCACCTTAAGATCGGCGATTTCCAGTAAGACTTTCTTCTCTTCGATGACGGTGCTCATGCTAATTCCTCCACCGGTTTGAAGCAGGCACGCAGACGCCCTTCCGCGAAAGGCTCCAGCGGTGGTGACTTGGCACAAACGTCCATCGCAAAGGCGCAACGTGGCTGGAACGGACAGCCCTGTGGCAAGCGCAACAGGTTAGGCGGGTTGCCAGGAATGGTGGTGAGTGACTCACCCTCTTCCGCATCCAGACGCGGCACCGCACTCAGCAGGCCAATGGAGTAAGGATGCGCAGGCTGATAAAACACATCGCGTGCACGGCCATATTCCATGGTACGCCCGGCGTACATCACCAGCACTTTGTCACAGATACCCGCAACCACCCCAAGATCGTGGGTGATCATGATGATCGCGGTATTGAACTCGCGTTTCAGCTCGTTCAGCAGCGTCATGATCTGCGCCTGCACTGTCACATCCAGTGCGGTAGTCGGTTCATCAGCAATCAGCAATTTAGGACGACACAGCAGCGCCATGGCGATCATCACACGCTGACGCATGCCGCCAGAGAATTCATGCGGAAACATCTTCATGCGCTTGCGCGCTTCCGGCATTTTCACCGCATCCAGCATGCGCACGGACTCTTCAAACGCCTGTGCGCTGCTCATCCCTTTATGCAGTTTAAGCACTTCCATCAGCTGCTCGCCGACGCGCATGTACGGATTGAGCGAGGTCATCGGGTCCTGGAAAATCATCGCAATCTGCTCTGCGCGCAGCTTGTTCAGTTTGTTCTCCGGCAGGTTAAGGATCTCTTCACCGTTGAATTTTGCCGAACCGCCAATGCGACCGTTTTTTGCCAGCAGGCCCATCAGGGCGAAAGCGGTTTGCGACTTGCCCGATCCCGATTCGCCGACGATACCCAGGGTTTCGCCGGCACGAAGTGAAAAGTTAAGATCGTTGACTGCGGTGACATCACCATCGTGGGTGCCAAAGGTGACGCGCAGGTCTTTAACGTCCAGCAGCAGGTTACTGTTTCCCGCACGTGCAGCCATTGCTGGCTGAAATTCATGTATGGTCATCGGGAAACTCCTTAACGATCTTTCGGGTCGAGGGCATCACGCAGGCCATCGCCGATAAAGTTGAAACAGAACAGCGTGACCACGAGGAAACCCGCCGGGAACATCAACAACCAGGGCGAGACTTCCATGGAGTTGGCGCCGTCACTCAGGAGTGCGCCCCAACTGCTCAGTGGCTCTTGCGTACCCAACCCGAGGAAACTGAGGAAGGATTCAAACAGAATCATGCTGGGCACCAGCAATGAGGCATAGACCACCACCACACCCAGCACGTTCGGTACGATGTGCCGTAGCACGATATTGAAGGTCGACACCCCACCCACTTGCGCCGCTTCAATAAACTCTTTGCGCTTCAGGCCCAGCGTCTGACCGCGCACAATACGCGCCATATCCAGCCACGACACCATGCCGATCGCCACAAAGATCAGCAGGATGTTACGACCAAAGAAGGTCACCAGCAGGATCACGAAGAACATGAACGGGAAGGAGTTGAGGATTTCCAGAATACGCATCATCACGGAGTCGATTTTACCGCCGAGATAGCCCGCCAGTGAACCATACAGCGTGCCCACCAGCACCGCGATCAACGCGGAGGCAATGCCGACCATCAACGAGATACGACCGCCAATCGCCACGCGCACCAGCAAGTCACGTCCCGATGAGTCGGTACCAAACCAGTGGCCTGATACCGTATCCGGAGCGGCTGACATCATGGCCCAGTCGGTATCATCATATTTAAACTGCGACAACACCGGCGCTAATATCACGAACAGGGTAATCGCTAACAGCACCAGCAAACTGATCAGCGCAGCGCGGTTATGGATGAAGCGGCGACGCGCATCCTGCCACAGGCTGCGCCCTTCGACTTCCAGTTTTTCACTGAAGGCATCCAGAGCTTCGCTGTTTTTCTTACTTAACATCATGGGCGAACTCCACCATCAGTAACGGATTTTCGGATCGATCACGGCATACAGCACATCCACGATCGCATTGAACAGAATGGTCAGCACGCCGACCAAAATGGTCAGACTCATCACCAAAGAATAGTCACGGTTCAGGGCACCGTTAACAAACAGCTGGCCGATACCCGGCAGACCGTAAATCGATTCGATCACCATTGAACCGGTGATGATGCCGACGAATGCCGGCCCCATATACGAGAGCACGGGTAACATGGCAGGTTTCAATGCATGACGCAGTACGATACGGCGCAGCGGCAACCCTTTGGCGCGCGCGGTGCGAATAAAGTTGGAGTGCATCACTTCAATCATCGAACCACGCGTAATACGCGCGATGCTGGCGATATAGGCCAGAGACAGCGCCACCATCGGCAGCAGCATGTAATTCCACTGCCCACCGTTCCAGCCACCGCCCGGCAGCCAGCGCAAGGTAATCGCAAAAATCAGCACCAGCAGCGGTGCGACGACAAAGCTGGGTATCACGACGCCCGTCATGGCGACCCCCATTACCGCGTAATCCCACAAACTGTTCTGTTTGAGCGCGGCAATGACTCCTGCCGTCACGCCAAGGATCACTGCAAGGAAGAAGGCGGCGAGGCCGAGTTTGGCCGAAACCGGGAAGGCATGGCCGACCAGATAGTTAACGGAATAATCTTTGTACTTGAACGATGGACCAAAATCGCCGTGCGCCAGCTGCACTAAGTAACTGACGTACTGTTTGCCGATCGGATCGTTCAAATGATATTTGGCTTCGATGTTCGCCATCACCTCAGGCGAGAGCGTGCGCTCGCCGGTAAACGGACTGCCGGGTGCCAGTCGCATCATAAAGAAGGAAATGGTGATGAGGATGAAGAGCGTCGGGATCGCTTCCAGAAGTCGACGCAGGATGAATTTTAACATTGCCGTACCTACCAGGCTGTTGCTTCACAAAGTCAAAAAGGCGGCGCTACAGCGCCGCCACTGTCGATAGCCTGAGTGCTATTAATGTTTAATGATATACAGGTTTTTATCGAGGGTTTTATCCAGCGGATCATTACCGGTGTAACCACCCACGTACGGTTTCACCAGACGCGCGTTAACGTAGTAGTAAACCGGCACGATGGTGCTGTCTTTATCCAGAATCTGCTCAGCTTTCTGGTAATCCGCGACACGGGCTTTATCGTCTACCGCTTTCACCGCGTCGTGGATCACTTTATCGAAGTCTGCGCTCTTATAGTGCGAGGTGTTACTGCTGCTATCAGACAGCATGATGTTCAGGAACGAGGTTGGCTCGTTATAATCTGCACACCAGGCCGCACGAGAAACATCAAAGTTGCCCTGATGACGGGTATCCAGGAAGGTTTTCCACTCCTGGTTCTCCAGCTTGATGTTCACGCCAATGTTCTTTTTCCAGATCGAAGACGCGGCGATAGCCAGTTTCTTATGCAGATCTGAGGTGTTGTACAGCAGGTTGAAGGTCAGTGGCTTATCAGCCGTGTAACCTGCTTCAGCCAGCAGTTTTTTCGCTTCTTCGTTACGCTTGTTCTGATCCCATTTGAACCAGTCTGGCGGCAGCAATTCCATGCCGTCGGTGGCTGGCGGGGTAAAGCTGTACGCCGGTAACTGCCCCTGCGCCAGCACCTTATTCACCATGATGTCGCGATCCAGACCCAGTTTCAGCGCAGTACGCACGCGCGGATCGGTGAATGGCGCTTTCTGGTTGTTGATTTCATAGTAGTAGGTGCAGAGATACGGCTTCACCATCAACTCTTTGCCGTTATCACGCTGCAGTTTTTTGAACAGCTCGATCGGCATGTTGTTATAGGTGATGTCACTGCCGTTCTCAGAGAAGTAACGGTTCACGTCACTGACTTCTGAGTTGATCGGCAGGAAGGTCACTTTGTTCAGTACGGTGTGCGCGTTATCCCAATATTCCGGGTTACGTACGATGGTGACACGTTCGTTGATGACGTGTGATTCCAGTTTAAACGCACCGTTGCCCACCCAGTTTTGTGGCTGCGTCCACTGATCGCCAAACTTATCGATAGCAGGCTTATATACCGGTGACATCACGGAGTTGATCAGCAGCTTGTAGAAATAAGGTACCGGCTCGCTGAGGGTCACTTCCAGCGTATGGTCATCAATGGCTTTCACACCCAGATCGGTGATCGGTTTTTTACCGGCGATGATGTCATCAACATTCAGGATGTGGCCGTATTGCGGATAGCTGGCGTAAGGAGAAGCGGTTTTAGGATCCACTAAACGCTCCCAGCTATAGACGAAATCTTGTGCCGTGACTGGCTCGCCATTGGACCATTTGGCATTTTTGCGCAGATGGAAAGTCCAGACTTTAAAATCTTTGTTTTCCCAGCTTTCTGCCACGCCCGGAATCGGTTTGCCATCGCTGTCGCTAATGATCAGACCTTCGTAGAGATCGCGTGCGATGTTGTCTTCCGGCACGCCTTCAATTTTATGCGGGTCAAGCGATTGCACTTCATCGCCATTACCACGTACCAGCTCCTGTTTTGCTGCCAATTCAACGCCTGCTGGCACTGCGGCCAAAGCAGCATTCCCTGCCAGTGCGCCGATTGCTGCAAGAACGCCTGCGGCAATCAGGCTTTTTTTCGTGATGTTATTCATTACTTAGCTCCAGTTTTATTATCGTCACCGGGTCAGTGAACTGCCCGGCGTACCCCGTTTCCGGGAGATCTCTGCCTGTCTGAACAGAGACCACTACCACCCTTCAGGGTTTACCACGTTAATGTGCCGTCCGACTGTAGCGCCGGTTCCACACATTACTCAATGTTTCTTTATGTAATAGTATTTCAATGCCAGCATATCCTGCGGATCTTTACCGGTAAAACCGCCTACCCAGGGTTTCACCAGACGCACGCTGACCCGATAGTAAACCGGCACGATGGGTGAGTCCGTATCCAGCTGCGCTTCCGCCTGCTGATACAATGCGGCACGGTGTGTGTTATCGGCAGCCGTCAGAGTTTGCGCCATCAATTTATCGAAGGCATCGCTGTGATAGAACGCGGTGTTAATCGAGGAACCACTCAGCAGCATATTGAGGAAGGTTGAGGGCTCGTTATAGTCCGAGCACCAGGTAGCGCGCACCACATCGTATTGCGCCTGATGACGCGTCTCCAGCAGCGTTTTCCACTCTTGATTTTGTAGTGTCACCTCGGCACCGAGGTTCTTTTGCCACATCGAGGCGGCGGCGATAGCCTGCCGTTTATTCTGCTCAGAGGTGTTATACAACAACGTGAAACGCAGCGGGTGCTGAGCATTAAAACCGGCATCGGCCAGCAGTTGTTTGGCAATGGCGTTACGTTCGGCCTGGGTTTGCTTCGACCAGGCAGGGGCTTCAGGCGAGATGCCGTGCGTAAATGGCGGCGTCAGCGCATAGGCGGGGATCTGCCCCTGCCCCATGATCTTGTCGGCGATGATGTCACGATCAAGCGTCAGCTTCAGGGCTGTACGGACTCTTGCATCATCGAACGGCGCCTTTTTGTTGTTCATTTCATAGTAGAAGGTGCAGAGTAAAGGGCTGACTTTGACCTGATTACCTAAATCCTGCTGCAACTTCTTGAATAAATCCGGTGGCACCACGCTGTTGGTCATATCTGTGCCACCGCTGCGATAGCGATTGATATCACTGTTCTCGGAGCTAATCGGCAGAAAAACGCCCTCATCAATCACGCTTCGCGCGTTATCCCAATATTGCGGGTTACGCTTCAGAACGATCTTTTCATTCACTACCCAGTCAGCCAGCGTGTAGGCACCATTTCCCACATAGTTCTGCGGTTGGGTCCACTGCTCGCCGAATTTTTCAATCGCCGCGCGATACACCGGCTTCATCGCGGTATGGGCCAGCATGTCGACAAAATAGGGAACAGGCTCAGTGAGTGTCACTTCGAGGTGATGCGCATCAATCGCTTTCACGCCCAGTGAATCCGGCGAGGCTTTGCCCGCCAATATGGCGTCGATGTTGGCGATATGGGCAGCTTGCAGATAACTGGCATAGGGTGAAGCTGTTTTCGGATCGGCCAGACGCTGCCAGCTGTAAACGAAATCTTGCGCGGTGACGGGTTCACCGTTGCTCCAGCGCGCATCTTCACGCAGGGTGAAGGTCCAGATACGCCCCTGCTGGTTGCTCCACTGCTTTGCAACGCCAGGCACAATCTGACCATTGTTATCGGTCTCGACCAGCCCCTCTAACAAATTGCGGATGACATTAGATTCGGGAACCCCTTCCGTTTTTTGCGGATCGAGCGAGGACACTTCACTACCGTTATTGATGACAATGCGCTGTGTTGCAGATAATTGCGTCCCTGCCGGGATGTCAGCCGCCTGACTATGAGAGATAAAACCTACCAGACAAAGTACCAGAGACGTGCGCGCAACTTTTTTCGCTACCATGCTCTTCATCAACAAATATCAACCTTATATAAAAACCTGATAGCGAGTAAGCAAGAAGCGTACACATTTGTCGCGAACAGGGAAAAAATTTGTGATGAGCCGAAAATTATCAGAACCGATGCCCGCACGCCAAAGCTAAACAGCAAAAATGTTAGCTAATTCTCTTTTATCATGTAGACCGCGACAGGAGAAGTGTTAATTTTCATCCTAAAATATTATTCAAATCTATGTTTTATAAGTAATAAATAAGATATTCGTCGTAATTTTCGCCAAAAATAACTTTCAACTCTCTATTTTGCAGTTAACACTGGCAATCCTTAGACAAACAATATGAAACGTTATTTGAAACGATAAAATATCCGAATAGTTACTGGATAAAACCAATTAGGCAGTGAAATATACTGTGATAATTGTCACATATATATGTTGATGAATTGGCGAAGAGAGGGAATGTAGTAGCAAAAGTGATGATAGCCTGATCATATTAAGCCAGGCGAATAATTTCACCATATTGGTGCATATAACTCACTCTTCGCACCAATATGGATCACAAAAGTTATTTTTTGACTGAAAATACAGCCTGATTAATTCAGCAACCCTGGGAATATCGCTTTCATGCCGGTGACAACAAACTCAATACCCAGCGCCATTAATAGCAGACCCATGATACGCGTAATCACGTTAATGCCTGTTTGCCCTAAGATGCGCACCATCAAAGGGGCAGCCCGGAACAATAACCAGCAACAGAAAGCAAAAATCGCAATGGCGACAGTGAAACCGAGCAGGTTTATCCAGCTGTGGTAACGCGTGCTCCAGACGATAGTCGAACTGATGGCACCCGGCCCGGCCATTAAAGGTAAAGCCAACGGCACCACACCAATACTTTCACGAATCGCGGTCTCTGATTTTTCCTGTTTGTTTTGCTTATCCTCGCCCAGCTTGCCACTGATCATCGACATCGCAATAGTGACCACCAGAATGCCGCCAGCGATACGGAATGAGTCAATGGAGATGCCGAAGAGATGGAGAATAGCGTCCCCGAGGAACAGCGAGGTCCAGAGAATGATCGCCACAGCCAGATTTGCCGTAAAGTTGGTTTTATTCCGCTCAGCGACAGCCTGATAGCTGGTCATGCTAATGAACACGGGAATGATCCCCACGGGATTGACCAGGGCAAATAAACCGACAAAAAACTTAATGTAGCCGGAAAAATCAAGTAGCACGGGGTTCACGGTGAGCTCCACGAAGGTAGTGTTTCAAATCGCGCTTAATGTAGTGCATAAGCCGGAGGGAAAACCAGTAGGTTAAGCGGAAATATATGCTGCTATTTCCCCTTACTTCCAGTTTATTCCTCTGCGAACAATGGCTCGTCACCCACCTCACGTCATCTCCATCAACTAAAACCGCTTAATGAGTTACTTTAGTTGCTAAAGTCGATGCTGAAAGGTGTCAGCTTGGCGCCAGATTGATCCACATCAAAATTTGCCAACCTCATCAGGGGTAATCTTAACCCATCGAAACTATTGATACAGGCGTCAGCATCTTATCCTGGAAACCCTTTTAGTAAGCAACGGCAATCAACTTGCCACTCTGACCAACGTATAAGCATAGCGCGACTATACTTTCCGACTCAGGCTTGCTTACTAAAAGAGTTTAACTTCCTTCAGGAGAGCACTATGGCCGTTACAAATGTTGCCGAACTTAATGCACTGGTAGAGCGTGTTAAAAAGGCACAGCGTGAATACGCCAACTTTAGTCAGGAACAAGTTGATACCATTTTCCGCGCTGCTGCACTCGCCGCTGCTGATGCCCGCATCCCTCTCGCCAAAATGGCCGTCGCCGAATCGGGCATGGGTATCGTTGAAGATAAAGTGATCAAAAACCACTTCGCTTCTGAATATATCTACAACGCCTATAAAGATGAGAAAACCTGTGGTGTGCTGGATACAGATGACACCTTCGGTACTATCACCATCGCTGAGCCAATTGGCCTGATTTGCGGTATCGTCCCAACCACTAACCCAACCTCTACCGCCATCTTTAAAGCGCTGATCAGCTTAAAAACCCGTAACGGCATCATTTTCTCACCACATCCACGTGCCAAAGATGCCACTAACAAAGCGGCAGACATCGTGTTGCAGGCCGCCATTGCGGCTGGTGCGCCAAAAGACATCATTGGCTGGATTGATGTCCCTTCAGTAGAGCTGTCCAACCAGCTGATGCACCACCCTGATATCAACCTGATTCTGGCCACCGGTGGCCCGGGCATGGTGAAAGCCGCATACAGTTCTGGTAAACCAGCGATTGGTGTCGGTGCGGGTAACACGCCAGTGGTTATCGATGAAACCGCCGATATCAAACGTGCTGTCGCTTCTATCCTGATGTCCAAAACCTTCGACAACGGCGTCATTTGTGCATCAGAACAGTCAGTCATCGTGGTGGACTCGGTCTACGATGCGGTTCGTGAGCGTTTCGCCAGCCATGGTGGCTATCTGTTACAGGGCAAAGAGTTGAAAGCCATTCAGGACATCATCCTGAAAAATGGTGCGCTGAATGCCGCTATCGTGGGTCAGCCTGCGGCAAAAATTGCTGAACTGGCCGGCATCAGCGTCCCTGCGACCACCAAAATTCTCATCGGTGAAGTGAAGCTGGTGGATGAGTCTGAACCGTTTGCCCACGAAAAACTGTCGCCAACCCTGGCGATGTATCGCGCAAAAGATTATTACGACGCGGTAGATAAAGCAGAAAAACTGGTGGCTATGGGCGGTATCGGCCATACCTCTTGCCTGTACACTGACCAGGACAACCAACACGAGCGCGTGCACTTCTTTGGCGACAAAATGAAGACCGCCCGTATTCTGATTAACACACCAGCTTCGCAAGGCGGTATTGGCGACCTGTATAACTTCAAACTTGCGCCATCGTTGACGCTGGGCTGTGGTTCCTGGGGCGGTAACTCAATTTCTGAGAACGTCGGACCTAAACACCTGATCAACAAGAAAACCGTGGCCAAGCGAGCTGAAAATATGTTGTGGCATAAACTTCCGAAGTCTATCTACTTCCGTCGTGGTTCACTGCCGATTGCCCTGGAAGAAGTTGCGACCGATGGTGCTAAGCGCGCCTTTATCGTCACTGACCGCTTCCTGTTTAACAATGGCTATGCCGATCAAGTCACTCGCGTGTTAAAAGCGCACGGCATCGAAACTGAAGTGTTCTTTGAGGTGGAAGCGGACCCAACACTGAGCATCGTACGTAAAGGTGCTGAGCAGATGAACAGCTTCAAACCTGATGTGATTATCGCCCTGGGTGGCGGTTCCCCGATGGATGCCGCGAAAATCATGTGGGTGATGTACGAACATCCTGAAACCCACTTCGAAGAACTGGCGCTGCGTTTCATGGATATCCGTAAACGTATCTACAAATTCCCGAAAATGGGCGTGAAAGCGCGCATGGTGGCAATCACTACCACTTCCGGTACCGGTTCTGAAGTCACACCGTTTGCAGTAGTGACTGACGATGCCACAGGCCAGAAATATCCGTTAGCGGATTATGCACTGACGCCTGATATGGCGATTGTGGATGCCAACCTGGTGATGGATATGCCGCGCTCACTCTGTGCGTTTGGTGGTCTGGATGCCGTCACTCACTCACTGGAAGCCTATGTCTCTGTGCTGGCTAATGAGTACTCGGATGGACAGGCGCTGCAGGCACTGAAACTGCTGAAAGAGAACCTGCCTGCCAGCTATCGTGAGGGTGCGAAGAATCCAGTGGCACGTGAACGTGTGCATAATGCGGCAACTATCGCCGGTATCGCCTTCGCCAACGCCTTCCTGGGTGTGTGTCACTCTATGGCACACAAACTGGGCTCTGAGTTCCATATTCCGCACGGCTTGGCCAACGCCCTGCTGATTTGCAACGTCATCCGTTACAACGCGAATGACAACCCAACTAAGCAGACCGCTTTCAGCCAGTACGATCGCCCACAGGCACGCCGTCGCTACGCTGAAATTGCCGACCACCTTGGACTGAGTGCTCAGGGTGACCGCACTGCCCAGAAAATTGAGAAACTGCTGGCATGGCTGGAAGAGATGAAAACTCAACTGGGTATTCCAACCTCTATCCGTGAAGCAGGCGTACAGGAAGCCGATTTCCTGGCGAAAGTCGATAAACTGGCTGACGACGCGTTTGATGACCAGTGTACCGGTGCCAACCCACGCTATCCGCTGATTGCTGAACTGAAACAAATCATGCTGGATACCTTCTATGGCCGCGAATTCTCTGAGGCTGAAGGCGCGGTAGCAGAAGTTGCGGATGATAAAGCGGTGAAAATCGAGAAAAAAACCAAAAAAGCTTAATCGGCTAAAAACAAAAAACCCGCTGCGGCGGGTTTTTTTATCGCTAAATAATCAAGCGTGTGGGGATTGCGAACCATAAATGGCTTTTAACGATCCTTCATCAATGGCCTGTTTATAGTGTTTACGACAGACAGAAATATATCGTTCGTTGCCGCCAATCACCACCTGCTCTCCTTCGCTGAACGGTTTACCGTTGGCGTCAAGGCGCAATACCATGCTGGCTTTACGGCCGCAATGACAGATGGTTTTAAGCTCAACCAGTTTATCTGCCCACGCCAGCAAATATTGACTGCCGGTAAAGAGTTCGCCACGGAAGTCCGTGCGTAATCCATAACACAATACGGGAATATCCATATTGTCGACCACATCGGATAACGCTCTCACTTGCTCCCGCGTCAGGAACTGGCTCTCATCCACCAGCACACAATGTACCGGTTGCTTCGCATGTTCATCTGCTATTTCCTGGCTTAATTGAGTCTCGGCGTTATATAAAAACGCAGGAGACGAAAGACCAATCCGTGAGCTCACCTTGCCCGCACCAAAACGGTCATCAATCTCGGCGGTATACACGAGGGTGCGCATGCCGCGCTCCTGATAGTTATAGGAGGACTGCAGCAAGGCAGTGGATTTACCCGCGTTCATCGCGGAGTAATAAAAATAAAGTTGGGCCATATGCAGAATCTCATCGCAGCACAAATCTGATGGCGCGCAGTCTACCATAAACAGGTAAACCTGTAGCGATGCATTATTTTTATCATTTGCTCAAATTAACGACAATGGCAGGTACGTGATTCATCATCGATGTTAAAACAGCACTTTTTGGCCAAGGACAATCTATGCTGAGAATTTATTCAGCATTATTACTGCCAAAGTGTAAGGATTAGCACAACGTCACGGTGGCAAACGCGGATAATCAAGGCTTCAGATCTAAGCGCTAACGGTAAATATATTTGTAAACCGTAATACAATGTGATTTCTGGTTTTTACTTAACGTTTTACTTTTTAATCTGACTATTGCAGTTATTTTTTAGCCCCACTATTATGAGTCGGCAGAACAACTCCCATTTATTATATTTTGAGATTAGGACAATGAGCGAAGCACTTAAAATTCTTAATAATATCCGTACATTGCGCGCGCAAGCTCGGGAATGCACTCTGGAAACACTGGAAGAGATGCTGGAAAAACTTGAGGTTGTCGTCAATGAGCGTCGTGAAGAAGAAACTCACGCGCAGGCTGAAAATGCTGAACGTAACCGCAAACTTGAACAATACCGTGAGATGCTGATTGCAGATGGTATCGATCCAAACGAATTGTTACAGGCAC
Source organism: Pantoea sp. Seng (assembly GCF_009829935.1). Lineage (NCBI taxonomy): Bacteria > Pseudomonadati > Pseudomonadota > Gammaproteobacteria > Enterobacterales > Erwiniaceae > Pantoea > Pantoea sp. Seng. Next base: position 111,341 of record NZ_SZZV01000010.1, read on the forward strand.
TTTCTGAGACCAAAGCACCGGGAAAAACCAAGCGTGCTGCACGTCCTGCCAAGTATTCTTACGTTGATGAAAATGGTGAAAACCGTACCTGGACTGGTCAGGGTCGTACACCAGCCGTGATTAAAAAAGCGATTGAAGAACAAGGTAAACAACTGGACGATTTCCTGCTGTAATTTTCCAGTGCTTCGAATTGTGAATAGCGCTAACGTGAGTTCACTTTACACCGGGTAAGAAAAAGGAAGCCGCTGGCTTCCTTTTTTAATGCGTCTTTATTGCTGATAAAAGCGACGATACCAATCAACAAAGTTCTGCACGCCCTGCTCAACCCTGGTTTGCGGACGGAACTGAATCGCATCATATAATGGCTGAGTATCCGCACTGGTATTGAGCACATCTCCCGGCTGCATCGGCAGCATATTTTTCTTCGCTTCAATGCCCAACGCTTTTTCCAGTGACTCGATATAGGTCATCAGGCTGGTCGGCTGGCTGTTGCCGATATTGTAAACCCGGTATGGCGCAGAACTGGTGGCCGGCGATCCCGCTTCCACGGTCCAGTTTTCATCAGCCTGCGGAATCACATCCTGCATACGCACGATAGCTTCTGCAATATCATCAATGTAAGTAAAATCTCGGGTCATTTGCCCACGGTTATAGACGTCAATTTGCTCACCGGCCAGCATTGCGCGGGTGAATTTGAATAACGCCATATCCGGACGTCCCCACGGACCGTAAACAGTAAAGAAGCGCAGACCGGTGGTGGGCAACTGGTACAAATGGGAATAAGTATGCGACATCAATTCGTTGGCTTTTTTGGTGGCCGCATACAGAGAAATAGGATGATCAACAGAGTCATCCGTTGAGAAAGGCATTTTGCGGTTAAGCCCATATACTGAGCTGGATGACGCATACAGCAGGTGGCCAACTTTATGATGGCGGCACCCTTCGAGAATATTGAGGTGGCCAATGAGATTGGCATCGGCGTAAGCGTGTGGGTTATCAATTGAATAACGAACGCCCGCTTGCGCACCCAGATGGATCACGCGATCAAATGCATGCTCTGCGAATAAAGAAGAAATGGCCTGGCGATCTGCCAGGTCCATTTTCAGGAAAATAAACTCGGGATGCTGGAGGATCTGGTCTAAGCGCGCTTGTTTCAGGCTGACATCGTAATAGTCATTCAGGTTATCGATACCGACGACCTGGTGACCGGCGGCCAGCAAACGCTGACTCACGTGAAATCCAATAAAACCTGCCGCACCGGTAACCAAAAACTTCATACATCCCTCATTTATTACACAATTTGAATTGATGCTCCGCGGCCGATAGCGTAATACGTAAAGCCGCGTTTGCTGATACGCTCCGGATCATACAGATTACGACCATCAAAAATCACGGGTTGTTTTAACGCGGTTTTGATAACGTCGAAATCTGGCGCACGGAAGTTCTGCCATTCAGTACAAATCACCAGGCCATCAGCACCTTGCAACGCCGCTTCTTTGGTACCGGTCAGCTTCAGGTCGTCGCGGTGGCCATAAATACGCTGCGCTTCTTCCATTGCTTCCGGGTCAAATGCCTGAATGGTCGCACCCGCTTCCCATAGCGTTTCCATCAGCACACGGCTGGAGGCTTCACGCATATCGTCGGTGTTAGGTTTGAACGCAAGGCCCCAGAGAGCAAAGGTTTTGCCACGCAGATCGTCGCCAAAATGACGCTTGATGAAGCTCGGCAATTTGTTCTTCTGTGAATCATTCACATCTTCTACCGCCTGCAACAGACGCGGTGTGTAACCAATCGACTCAGCAGTACGAATCAGCGCCTGCACGTCTTTCGGGAAGCACGAACCACCGTAGCCACAGCCAGGGTAGATGAAGTGATAACCAATGCGAGAATCTGAACCAATCCCCTGACGGACTTTCTCAACGTCGGCTCCCAGACGTTCTGCCAGGTTAGAGATTTCGTTCATGAAGCTGATTTTGGTCGCCAGCATGCAGTTCGCTGCGTACTTGGTCAGCTCTGCACTGCGGATATCCATCAGAATCATGCGATCGTGATTGCGGTTGAATGGCTCATAAAGCTCACGCAACAACTCAACCACGTCGTCGTTATCAGTGCCCACCACGATGCGCTCAGGACGCATGCAGTCGTTTACTGCAGCCCCTTCCTTGAGGAATTCAGGGTTAGAAACCACATCAAACGGGATGTTCACATCACGTTTTTGCAGCGTCTCGGCCATTACTGCACGCACACGATCAGCCGTTCCGACAGGGACGGTAGATTTATCGATCACCACTTTATGATCGTTCATGTGCGCTGCAATTGTCCGCGCAACCGCAGTCACATATTTCAGATCGGCAGAACCGTCTTCATCCGGCGGCGTACCCACAGCAATAAATTGCATGACACCGTGGTTAACACCCTCTTCTGCATTGGTGCTGAACTTCAGGCGACCCGCTTCATAGTTAGACATCACCAGCGGCGTCAAACCCGGTTCGAAAATCGGAATATGGCCTTTTTTCAGGTTTTCGACTTTCTTTTCATCGACATCAATACAGAGAACGTCATGTCCGACTTCGGCTAACACCGCAGCCTGAACCAGACCGACATAGCCGATACCAAATACAGTGACTTTCATTGAATTATCCTGTGTTTAATGAATTACTTTTTGTTGCCTACAGCGCCTTCCAGCCATTGAGTAAAGTCTTTACCCAGTACTGGATGACGAACGCCATACTCAACGAAAGCCTGCATATAACCCAGTTTGTTACCGCAGTCATGGCTTACACCGGTCAGGTGATAGGCTTCAACGGTCTCTTTTTCCATCAGCATGGCGATGGAGTCAGTCAGCTGAACTTCGCCGCCAGCACCTGGAGGGGTTTTCGCCAGCAGTGGCCAGATATCAGCAGACAGCACGTAACGACCCACAACTGCGAGGTTAGAAGGCGCTTCAGAAGCTTTAGGCTTTTCAACCACACCCACCATTGGCGCGCTCTGGCCTGGCGCCAGGTCAGCACCTTTGCAGTCAACGACACCGTAAGCGGTCACATCAGCAACCGGCTCTACCATGATCTGGCTGCGGCCGCTTTCTTCGTAACGCGCCAGCATTTCTGCCAGGTTGTCTTTGGTTGGGTCAGATTCGTACTCATCGATGATCACATCTGGCAGAATCACGGCAACCGGCTCATCACCGACCAGCGGATGTGCACACATCACTGCGTGGCCAAGGCCTTTCGCAATACCCTGACGCACCTGCATGATGGTCACGTGTGGAGGACAGATAGACTGGATTTCATCCAACAACTGACGCTTAACGCGTTTTTCCAGCATGGATTCCAGCTCAAAACTGGTATCAAAATGGTTTTCGATGGCGTTTTTAGAAGAGTGCGTAACCAACACGATTTCGTTAATGCCCGCAGCAATACACTCATTCACGACATATTGGATCAGCGGCTTATCGACCAGCGGTAACATCTCTTTTGGAATAGCTTTAGTAGCAGGCAGCATACGCGTACCCAGACCTGCAACCGGGATTACCGCTTTTTTTACTTTAGACTTATAGGCAGACATCTAAATACCTCTCTTAATAGGCCGTTCAAGTTAATACTTGATATGTCGGTTTAAAAACGAAATGAGTATATCAGTTACTATCAGACGGATTTATCCTGGATGGAGCTAATCCGCGGAATTTAAGACTATTACCCAAGTGTAAAGCTTACCCCTGGCCCTGTCTCCAGCCCGCAAAAAATATAAATCCAATCGCTTATTCTTCAGCCGATAACATCAGCCGTAGCCTGCCACCCGCGCCCCACACATGGCACTGCCAGGCATCAGCGCGTTGACTAATCTGATTGAGGTGCGTACTGCCCATAGTACCAAGCGGCACGCCATTACTGAGTTGAATCTGATGGGTGTTAATGTGCAATGTGGCGTTGAGGCCAGCGGAGACCAGAATCAGGTTCTTCAACTGACGGTGGTAGTACCCCACCAGCAAGGGGAACTGGCCACTGAGATTGGCCTGGCGTAACAGCATATTGACCTGGCGCAGCAGGCCGTTTAACTCCGGCAAGCGCTGCTTCTGTCCGGAAAGTTGTTCCTGTAACAGACCATTAAACAGCGCGCGCAACAGTAAGGCGGCCAACACGCCATTATCGCCTGCTCGGGTCACATCAAGACAGTAAAAGGCCAGATCCTTGTCGGACAACGCGGCAATATCCAGCACCAGCCCTGGCTGTTCGGCCATGGTCAGTTGGCGATAGTTAATGCGGCAATTGGCGATGGTTTGCTGAACCGGAGGTTGCAACTGCTTCAGTAACTTAGACGCAGCTAAAGGATCGCGAACCAGTGCATCCCAATCCTGAAACAGCTGTTCATCTTCCTCAACTTTGGAAGTGAACATCGAAGGATAAAGGCACTCATAAACAGCTTCACGAAAACGTTCGAGGTTTCTGAGCGGCTTAAGCAGAACATCCTGAACCCCAAGGCGCAGGACATGCGCAATATCAGCCATGTTCTGCGTGGCGGAGATGATCAAGATTGGCACGCTATTACCGCGGCTGCGGATACGTTCGACGAACTGAAGCCCCCCCATGCGCGGCATCTCCAGATCGCAAATCACCAGATCCACGGCTTGAGCCGACAGCAAGGTTAAGCCATCGAGGCCATCTCCCGCTTCCAGCGTGCTGGCTCCCAGCCCCACCAACATAGTGTCTAACATCGAACGGAAAACGACCTCATCTTCGACAATGAGTATCTTTTTGCCGATTAGTGGTTTTTCCATTCTCTCCCCCTGCGTACCAGATATTTCAATAGTGGTTCATAAAACGCAGTTGCGCCTTTCAGAATTGACTGAAGTCGCACTGCCTGAGAATGAACAACCTGATTATCTGCCTCGGACCAGCGGTAATAGTTCATCCATTTTTTTCTCGACGGCGGCTTTACCTGCCGCAATGGCTTCTTCTGCACGATGAAAATCCAGTGTGGATATCTGCGGACAAAACGGTTGAATCAGCACATCCGGTGGATCGCCCGCCATACGATTACGTTTAAGGCGGTTTTCCAGAATCTGGATGGATGTGGACATGATCTCCATGGCGCCCGGCGTTTGATTGGCCCGGCGGTGCGTCAGACCCAGTATGCGCTGGCGCAATTTTTTGCCCCAGCTTAATGCCTCAGCCGCAGCCTCTTCTTCGCCGCTCTGAGGTGTCACCGATAATAAATCCTGCTGCATTAAATGCGCGTCATGCTGTAAATCCACCGCGATGACAATGTCGGCGCCAAGGGCTCGTGTCAGAGATATCGGCACCGGATTGACCACGGCACCATCCACCAGCCAGTAACCATTGTAGCCAACAGGTGGTAATAAGCCTGGCATACTACAGGACGCACGTACTGCCTGATGCAAATCGCCTTCGGTTAACCACAACTCACGGCCGGTACTTAAATTCGAGGCCACCACGCCAAAGGGTTTATTGCACCCCTCAATCAATTCATTGGGGATCAACTGACGGATGTGGCTGAACACGCGGTCACCGCGCAGCAAACCACCACGCTGCCACGACAGATCCATCAGACGGATTACATCCCAGTAGCGGAATGCGCTGACCCACTTTTCCATCACTCCCAGCCGATTATTGACGTACGCCGATCCCACCAGCGCGCCGACAGAGCAGCCTGCAACCACATCTATTTCAATGCCGGCACGCTCCAGCGCATTAATCACACCAATGTGCGCCCAACCTTTGGCGGCACCTGAACCCAGGGCCAGCCCGATCCTCACCTTTCTCATCGCACCTCGTGATTAGTCTGGTACGTAGCATCCCGCTCAGCAGTCGGCTACCATAGCGCACACTTTAATTAACTTTAATCACTCACAGGAGATGACGTGTCTGAAAAGTGCCCCTGCTGCAGCGGAAAGCAGTATAGCTTATGTTGCCAGCCCTTTCTGAGCGGTCAGGCATTCCCTGCCAGCGCTGAACAATTAATGCGTTCACGCTACACCGCTTATGTTGAAAAGAACGCGGGTTATCTGGCTGCGACCTGGCACTCCAGTAAGCGTGTGGCCGACCTTGAGACGTTATTATCTGAAAGTTTTTCCGGCACTGAGTGGCTGGGCTTGAATGTAACCCGTTGTAATCATGGAAGCCACGAGAATGAAGCTTTTGTGACCTTTTTTGCGCGTTACCGCGAAAAAGAGCGCACTTCGGCCATCTATGAATGTTCACGCTTTCTCTGTGAGGATCAACGCTGGTACTATATCGACGGAACGGTGCCCGAGCTGGGGCGCAACGATCGCTGTCCTTGTGGCTCCGATTCAAAATACAAAAAATGTTGTGGTTAATCTGGACAGATGCACAACGGCTTTACCATTCATCGCTTTGACAGGACTCTGATCGAGATGCAAGCGCAAAACACGCAACGAAAAGTTTTACGGACCATTTGCCCTGATGCGAAAGGTCTGATCGCCAAGATCACCAACATTTGCTACAAGCATGAACTCAACATTGTGCAAAACAATGAGTTTGTCGATCACCGTACCGGGCGCTTTTTCATGCGCACAGAGCTGGAAGGGATTTTCAACGACAATACCCTGCTGGCGGATCTCGACAGCGCGTTACCGGTAGGTTCGGTGCGGGAACTGCAGAGCGCTGGCCGTCGTCGTGTGGTGATTCTGGTGACCAAAGAGGCGCATTGCCTGGGCGATCTGCTGATGAAATGCGCGTTTGGTGGTCTCGATATGGAGATTGCCGCCGTCATTGGTAACCATGAAACGCTGCGCTCGCTGGTTGAACGTTTCGATATTCCGTTTGTTCTGGTCAGCCATGAAGGCCTGACGCGTGAAGAGCATGACAACCGCATGGGCGATGAAATTGATCGCTACCAGCCGGATTACGTGGTGCTGGCCAAATATATGCGCGTGCTGACGCCTGCTTTTGTGCAGCGTTACCCGAATCAGATCATCAATATTCACCACTCGTTCCTGCCTGCCTTCATCGGCGCGCGTCCTTACCATCAGGCTTACGAGCGTGGTGTGAAAATTATCGGTGCTACCGCGCACTACGTGAATGATAACCTCGATGAAGGTCCGATCATCATGCAGGACGTGATCAACGTCGATCACAGCTACACCGCAGAAGAGATGATGCGTGCCGGTCGTGATGTCGAGAAGAATGTCCTGAGCCGCGCGCTGTATAAAGTGCTGGGTCAGCGCGTGTTCGTTTACGGTAACCGCACCATCATTCTGTAAGCGTCCTGGCGCTGAATTGTGCAACTCTTCAGCGCCACGGATGAAAAGTGGGCAAACGATTCATATTTTTGTTTTCAGCGCTTTACAGTCAGAACGCATTTGGTATCATGCGCCCCGCTTTCAGGCACATTATTCAGGCCAGTGGCGGGATTCCCGAGCGGCCAAAGGGAGCAGACTGTAAATCTGCCGTCATCGACTTCGAAGGTTCGAATCCTTCTCCCGCCACCATCTGAATAATCTCCTCGCCTGAATCTTCAAGAGCTTTATATCCCTGGCGGGATTCCCGAGCGGCCAAAGGGAGCAGACTGTAAATCTGCCGTCATCGACTTCGAAGGTTCGAATCCTTCTCCCGCCACCATCGCTTTTCCTATTGATTACATCGTTATTTCTTCCCGATTCAATCCATGACATTCTAACGAAAACTCGTTACCATCCCGGCATACTTTTGCGGATAAGAATGGCAGCGAAATGAAATTCATCTCTTTCAACATCAATGGCTTGCGCGCACGCCCTCATCAACTTGAAGCCCTCGTCGAACAGCATCAGCCAGACGTCATTGGCCTGCAGGAAACCAAAGTTCACGATGACATGTTCCCGCTCGAAGACGTCAGCAAGTTGGGTTACAACGTGTTTTATCATGGTCAAAAAGGCCACTACGGCGTCGCGCTGCTGACCAAAGCGCAGCCTGTTTCGGTACGTCGTGGTTTTCCCGGTGATGATGAAGATTCACAACGCCGCCTAATCATGGCGGAAATCCCCAGCCCGATTGGCGACATCACCGTGATTAACGGTTACTTCCCGCAGGGTGAAAGCCGTGACCATCCAACTAAATTCCCGGCGAAAGAGAAGTTCTACCGTGATTTACAGGATTATCTGGAACAGCAGTTGGCGGTTGATAAGCCGGTGCTGATCATGGGTGACATGAATATCAGCAGTACCGATCTTGATATCGGCATTGGCGAAGATAACCGCAAGCGCTGGCTGCGCACCGGTAAATGCTCATTCCTGCCAGAAGAGCGTGAGTGGATGGATCGCCTGTTGCATTGGGGGCTGGTCGATACCTGGCGCGCGAAATACCCGGAAACGGCTGACCGTTTCTCCTGGTTCGACTACCGTTCAAAAGGTTTTGATGATAACCGTGGTCTGCGTATCGACCTGTTGCTGGCCAGTCAACCGCTGGCAGCGCGTTGCATTGAAAGTGGCATTGATTACGAGATCCGCAGTATGGAAAAACCATCGGATCATGCACCTGTCTGGTCGACGTTCAATCTGGAAAAATAAGTAAACTGCGTGGCGTGAGAACGCCACGCACCTTTACTTGATGATTTTCCAGATAAGCGGGTTAGTGCCCATCACTTTCTCATCACGCCCACACTGCAGCAGCACGCCTTCCGCTTTCACTACTGCCCCTTCAGAGTAACTGCGATTCTCATAAGTGCAGCACTGCAGACAGTTGCTCTGCTGATTATTCTGTCCCTGTGTCCAGACTTCCGGTGGCATATCCACCACCACATCCGTATTGCCCGTGCGACTGTTTTCCGGCTGGCGGTTCGCCAGCGCCGAATTCATGCACAACAGCAGCCCGCTAAGCGCTAATAGGATATAACGCATCACTCTGTCTCCTTGGTTTTACGCCGGGTCGATTTCGGTTTTGCTTTACGTTTAGCGGCCGGTGCGGCAATGCCTCTAAATGATTGCAACGAGGGTCGCTGACGCGCTTCGCCAATTAACCCGATCAGCGTGGCAACCAGCGGCTGCATAAACTCATCGTAGCGGCAGGCCTTTTCACTGATGCGTGTTAATGTCGATTCCCATTGAGCCGTCATATCTGGTCGGGCCGCCATTTCTGGTAACGCATGGATCAGCGCCCTGCCCGCGTCCGTAGAATGAATATAGCGGCCTTTCTTCACGAGGAATGTCCGGCGGAACAATAATTCAATAATGCCGGCTCGCGTCGCTTCCGTCCCTAAACCATCGGTCGCACGCAGCACTTTCTTTAGTTCTTTATCCTGAACAAAGCGCGCGATGCCGGTCATGGCGGATAACAGGGTGGCATCGGTAAACGGGCGCGGCGGCTGCGTCTGCTTGGCATGCACCTCACCGCGCTCACACAGCAGCTCATCGCCCTTTGCCACCACCGGTAAAGGCGTGCCATCGTTCTCTTCATCGCGTTCTTTACTGCCGAGTAAGGCACGCCAGCCCGCTTCTGCCAGAAAACGCGCTTTGGCAACAAACTTACCCCCGCCAATCTCGAGATCGATAACACATTTGCGAAACACCGCGTCTGGGCAAAATTGCATCAGATACTGACGTGCCACCAGGCCGTAAATATTGGCTTCATTCTCCGTGAGGTTCACTTTACTGGCGCGGGCGGTAGGGATGATCGCGTGGTGCGCATCCACCTTTTTATCATCCCAGCAGCGGTTCTTCTGATCAGGGTTAAAATCCGTAGGCGGTGTCAGATTGGGTTGGTGCGCCTGTATCGCATTCAGCACCGCATGCCGTCCGGCAAAATGTTCATCCGGCAAATACCGGCTGTCTGAACGCGGATAGGTAATCAACTTATGGGTTTCATACAGACGCTGGCAGCAGTCCAGTACGTTTTGCGCACTCAGGCCGAAACGCTTTGCCGCCTCGATCTGCAGGCTGGAGAGCGAAAACGGCAATGGTGCGGTATCAGATTCCCGTTTGTCGTTATAGCCTGTCACTATCGCCGGCTTACCGTTGATGCGCTCTAAGACATGATCGGCCAGCGAACGGTGTAACAGGCGACCTTCCTCATCCTGCCAGGGTTCGCAGGCGTCGCTGGGTATCCAGCTGGCAACAAAACGCTCATCCTTCGGCGTCACAATGTGCGCTTTCACTTCGAAGTAATCTCTAGGAATGAAGTTTTCGATCTCTTCATCGCGACGCACCACCAGGCCGAGCACCGGCGTTTGTACGCGTCCGACCGACAGCACGCCATCATAACCGGCATTGCGGCCTAATAGCGTCCAGGCACGGGTCATATTGATGCCGTAGAGCCAATCTGCGCGGGCGCGGGCCAATGCGGAGACGCATAGCGGGATAAACTCGCGATTCTCACGTAAACGGCTGACTGCTCGCTCCACGGCGGAGGGGTTGAGATCGTTAATGAGACAGCGCTGCACTTTCTGCCGCTTTTCCGGCGCGAGTTGCAGGTAGTCCAGCACTTCATCCACCAACAGCTGACCTTCTCGATCCGGGTCACCGGCGTGCACCACTTCACTCGCCTGTTGCAGCAAACCCTCAATCACTTTGAGTTGCTTAGCCACCGACGGACGTGGCTGTAAACGCCACTTTTCCGGAATGATCGGCAGGTCGGCAAGATTCCAGCGCGCATAGCGGCTGTCATAGCTGTCCGGCTGCGCCTGTTCCAGCAAATGTCCGACACACCAGGTGACCATCTGATCGTTGCCACAGGCAATAAAACCGTCACCGCGGCGATGCGGCTTCGGCAGTACATCAGCAATGGCACGCGCCAGGCTGGGTTTTTCAGCAATAAACAAACGCATGTCTGGCGTCGTTCCTTCTACGTCAATTCACGACGGTAATTAATGGACAGGAAGGATCGGCAGCGAAGAGTTCACCCACCGCCGTCGCCTGCACGCCGGCCAATATTGCGCAGCGCTGGAAGGCTTCGACCTCGCTGGGTTGCACCGCCACCAGTAAACCACCCGAGGTTTGCGGATCGCACAGTAACGCGCGAGTTGCATCGTCCATCGCGGAAATCAGGGCGCCATAGCTGGCAAAATTGCGCTGAGTGCCGCCGGGCACGGCACCTTTGGCGATATACTCATCGACACCGGGTAAGCGCGGAACCTGTTTGGCGTGGATTTCCGCACGCAAACCTGATCCCTGGCAAATCTCACTCAGATGTCCCAGCAAGCCAAAACCGGTGACATCGGTCATGGCGCTGACGCCATCCAGTTTGGCGAACTCGGCACCGGCTTTATTCAACTGACACATCACCTCCGCCGCTAATGACTGGTGTTCTGGCAGCAGAAGGCCTTTTTTCTCGGCGGTGGTCAGGATGCCAATTCCCAGCGGCTTGGTGAGAAACAGCTGGCTTCCTACCTGCGCGGCGCTGTTCTTTTTCACCCGCGCCACATCAACAATTCCCGTGACGGCCAGGCCAAAAATCGGCTCCGGCGCATCGATCGAATGCCCACCCGCCAGCGCAATACCAGCAGCCTGACAGGCCGCACGACCGCCTTCAATGACCTGCTGAGCCACTTCCGGGCTCAGCACGTTGACCGGCCAACCCAGGATGGCAATCGCCATAATCGGTTTGCCGCCCATGGCATAAATATCACTGATAGCGTTGGTGGCGGCGATACGGCCAAAGGTATGGGGATCATCAACAATCGGCATGAAGAAGTCGGTGGTGCTGACTACCGCTGTGCCGTTGCCAAGATCGTATACGGCAGCATCGTCACGTGTTTCGTTGCCCACCAGCAACTGGGGGTCATGAAAAGGGGTCAGCTCACTATGAAGAATGGTTTCCAGTACCTGCGGCGAAATTTTGCAGCCGCAGCCAGCTCCATGGCTGTATTGCGTCAGACGAAGAGGTTCACTCATGGCGGGTTCCTTATGCGCTGAACAGAAGGCTGTATGTTAGCCTGGCTGTCAACCGGTGGTAAGTGTTGCGCGGTTTAAGCTCGATCTTTCGCACACGCGGTGTGCAATCTTTGCAACACGCCTCACCCTGCCGAAGAAACCCGCCGATGTCTGTCAGAAATAACTGACAAATTGCGCGGTGTCCGGTGCAACCACCGTGGTATTCGCTTTGAGTTGAGGTGTACCGAGATACAGGAATCCGACAATCGCATCCTGCTCGCGGCAACCAAAGGCTTCGCGCACTGAAGGATGGTCGGTCCATGGACCGCTGCGCCAGATACCGTTAAAGCCCTGCGCCACCGCGGCCATTTGCATCGCCATCACGGCACAACCTGCTGAAACCAACTGTTCCCAATGCGGGACTTTGGCATGCTCTTCACAGTGCGCCACAACAGTGATAATCATCGGCGCTCGAAACGGTGCGGTGGCGGATTTTTCAATCGCCTTTTCATCGAGGTTGCTGTCACGCGCCGCTTGTTCAAGCAATTTACCAAAACGCTCACGCCCTTCATTCTCTACAATGATAAAGCGCCACGGCTGCAACGTACCATGATCCGGTGCACGTAAGCCTGCGTGCAAAATGTTCTGCAAGACTTCGCCCGCTGGTGCCGGTTCTGCCAGACGCGAAGCCGAGCGGCGGTTAATTAATAAATCCAGTGCATCCATCATTATTCTCCCGTGAATAAAAAGCGTGGGCTAATCCTGGCACAGCAAGATCTTTTGTAACAGTCTGGCGCGATTTCCTGCTGACATTTCGCACGCTGCTCTTTAGGATGAACCCGACATCGGGGCAGACCGCGTGGCGACTGCCCTGTTACGTGAATATGGAGAGTTTATGCGCACATTGTGGCGAATTATTGCTGGCCTGTTCCGCTGGAGCTGGCGGGTGTTGAATTTTATTCGGGAATTCATTCTTAATTTATTCCTCATCGTCTTAATCCTCGCCGGTGTCGGTATCTGGTTACAGCTTTCCAGCGCCAACAGCAGCGAACCGGTGCAACAGGGTGCACTCAAGGTGGATTTAAGCGGTGTATTAGTGGATAAACCTTCCGTCAGTAATCGCCTGAGTCGCATCAGCCGTGAGTTGCTGGGCGCGAGCAGCGATCGCCTGCAAGAGAATTCATTGTTCGACGTGGTGGATGCGGTTCGTCAGGCGAAAACTGACAAAAACATCACCGGGATCGTGCTTGATTTGCGTGATTTTGCTGGCGGCGATCAACCCTCATTACAATATCTGGGCAAATCGCTGCGTGAGTTCCGTGATGCGGGCAAACCGATATACGCCATTGGTGATAGCTATAGCCAGGCGCAATACTACATCGCCAGCTATGCCACCAAAATTTATCTGTCACCGCAGGGCACCGTTGATCTGCATGGCTTTGCTACCAATGGGTTGTATTACAAATCCCTGTTAGAGAAGCTCAAAGTCAATTCTCATGTGTTCCGTGTGGGCACCTACAAATCTGCCGTCGAGCCTTTCCTGCGTGACGATATGTCTCCGGAAGCACGTGATGCGGATAGTCGCTGGATCGGCCAGCTGTGGCAGAACTACCTGAACACCGTTTCCGCAAATCGCCAGATTACCCCGAATCAACTGTTCCCGGGAGCAGCCGGCGTCATCAGCGGATTGCAGGCTGTTGACGGCGATACCGCAAAATATGCGCTGAACAGTAAATTGGTTGATGTGCTGGACAGCCGTGCGGCTGCTGATCAGGAACTGGTGAAAACCTTTGGCTGGGATAAAGCCAATAACGATTATCGCAACGTCAGCATTTACGATTACACCGTAAAGCAGCCTCAGCAGCCTCAGGATGGCAATATTGCGGTGATCTTCGCCAGCGGTGCGATTATGGACGGTGAGGAAACCGCCGGAAACGTGGGTGGCGATACCACCGCTTCGCAGATTCGCGATGCGCGTCTCGATCCGAAAATCAAAGCGATTGTACTGCGCGTCAACAGCCCAGGTGGCAGCGTGTCGGCATCGGAAGCGATTCGTGAAGAGTTAGCCGCAGCCCATGATGCCGGCAAGCCAGTGGTGGTCTCAATGGGCGGCATGGCGGCTTCGGGCGGCTACTGGATCTCGACGCCAGCAGACTACATTGTGGCCGCACCCAGCACCTTGACCGGTTCAATCGGTATTTTCGGCGTGATTAACACGGTTGAAAATAGCCTGAACAGTATTGGTGTGCACACGGATGGCGTGGCCACTTCTCCGCTGGCTGACGTTGCCACCACCAAAGCCCTGCCGACGGAAGTGCAGCAATTGATGCAACTGACCATCGAAAACGGCTATCGTAACTTTGTCGGACTGGTCGCGAAGTCGCGTCATAAAACGCCAGAACAGATCAATGATATCGCTCAGGGCCATGTCTGGACCGGCAGTGATGCTAAAGCCAATGGCCTGGTGGATGCGTTGGGTGATTTTGACGATGCCGTGGCGAAAGCGGCTGAGTTGGCAAAAGTCGCCAAGCCACAGCTTAGCTGGTATCAGGACGACCCCGGCATGATTGACCTGCTGCTAAATCAGATGAATGCCTCTGCACAAGCGATGCTGCCAGCAGCACTGAAGGTGTGGCTGCCCGCGCCGATGCTGGACGTAATGAGTGCAGTGAAAGATCAGCCTGGCCTGATGAACAATCTTAATGATCCGCAAAATCGCTACGCCTTCTGCCTGAACTGCGGCAACGTACGCTAATCTTTACAGCCCGGCCGCTGGTCGGGCTGCTTTTCGCTGTTAATCCCCTTATACTGCGCGTTTTACGGCAAGTCTGAGTTCTTCCATGCAAAAGAAAAATATCTATGTAGCCTACACGGGCGGTACCATCGGTATGCAGCGCTCCGCGCACGGCTACATTCCGGTTTCCGGCCACTTGCAGCAGCAACTGGCCAACATGCCAGAGTTCCATCGGCCTGAGATGCCGAATTTCACCATCCACGAATATCAGCCTCTGATGGATTCGTCAGACATGACGCCATTGGATTGGCAATCGATTGCTGATGACATTAAACAGAATTACGACAGCTATGATGGTTTTGTCATTCTGCACGGCACCGACACCATGGCATTCACTGCCTCGGCGCTGTCATTCATGCTGGAAAACCTGGCGAAGCCGGTAATCGTAACCGGCTCGCAGATTCCACTGGCAGAATTGCGCTCAGATGGTCAGCAGAATTTACTCAATTCGTTGTACGTGGCCGCTAATTATCCGATCAATGAAGTGGCGTTGTTCTTTAACAACACGCTGTTCCGTGGCAATCGCACCACCAAAGCACATGCCGACGGCTTCAACGCCTTCGCTTCACCGAATCTCCCTCCTTTGCTGGAAGCCGGTATTCACATTCGTAAACTCAATACGCCGCCGGCACCACAGGGCCGCGGCGAGTTGATTGTGCATCCGATTACCCCACAACCGATTGGCGTGGTTACCATTTACCCAGGGATCTCTGCCGATGTGGTGCGTAACTTCCTGCGCCAGCCGGTGAAAGCACTGATTCTGCGCTCTTATGGTGTCGGCAACGCGCCGCAAAATGCAGAATTCCTGGCTGAACTGCAGCAGGCGAGCGAACGTGGGATTGTGGTGGTGAATCTGACGCAATGCATGTCCGGAAAAGTGAATATGGGGGGCTATGCCACCGGTAATGCGCTGGAACATGCGGGGGTGATCAGCGGTTTTGACCTTACCGTTGAGGCTACATTAACAAAACTGCACTTTTTGTTGAGCCAAAACCTCACCAACCCGGAAATTCGTGCCAGAATGCAACAGAATTTACGCGGCGAACTGACCGACGACTGATACGGAGCGAGATGTAATGAAGCGGGCATTGATAATCATCGATATTCAGAACGATTTTTGCCCCGGCGGCCCAATGGCGGTGCGCGAAGGCGACCAAACGGTTGCCGTTGCCAATCGCTACGCACGCGAGTTCCGCGATCGGGGAGAATGTGTAGTGGCATTGCAAGACTGGCATCCGGCAGATCATGGCAGCTTCGCCTCCGTCTCAGGCGAACCTGTGTATACCCTGGGTGAATTGAACGGTCTGGCGCAGATTTGGTGGCCCGATCATGGAGTCGAGAACTCAGTGGGGGCGGATTTCCACCCAGAACTGGACCGCACACTGATTGATGCGGTGTTCCATAAGGGGGGCGACGCGGATGTGGACAGCTACAGTGCTTTCTTCGATAACGGCCATCGCCGCAAAACGGAGCTAGACAGTTGGCTGCGTGAACGCGACATCAGCGACCTGGTGATGCTGGGGCTCGCTACCGACTATTGCGTCAAATACAGCGTGCTGGATGCGCTGGAGCTGGGCTACAACGTTGAAGTGGTGAAAGAGGGTTGCCGCGGCGTCAACCTGAATCCTGATGATAGCGATATTGCCATCGAACAGATGCAAGCTCAGGGTGCGGTAATAATCTGAAAATGAGGGCTGGTGAAAACCAGCCCTTTTGCATTCTAGTGCAGGTTAATGCGCGTAATGTCCGGCTCGATACCAAACTCTTCCTTGAGCTGCTTTTTCGACTTCATCACCATCTCCCCTCCTTTGCCAATGGTCATATGCTGCGGGTCGTCGTTGTGACGCGCCTGCCACAGCATCACCAGCTGCAGGCAATTATCGCGCTGCTCTTGAGTCAGCGCGACACCGTCCGGCCATTTACCGATTTCCACTGCGGTGGCGAGCCGCTCGTAGACTTCCGGCGTCATCGCCGCCAGCATGGCTTCCAGTTCTTGCTTCATGCTCAGCCCTCTTGTTGCTTGCCCTGCTCATCGGTAAAGCTCAATGAGGCAGAGTTAACGCAGTAGCGCTCACCGGTAGGCTGCGGGCCATCGGGGAACACGTGGCCGAGATGCGCATCGCAATTGCCACAGCGAATTTCCACGCGGTGCATGCCGTGGGAATCATCTTCCAGATAACGAATCGCTTCGTCGCTGTAAGGCTGGTAAAAGCTCGGCCAGCCGCAGCCTGAATCATATTTAGAGTCGGAGAGGAACAGCGGTGAATTGCACACTAAACAGTGGTAGATGCCCTCCTGCTTGTTGTGCAGTAGTGCGCCACTGAAAGGAGGTTCCGTGCCGCGATGCTGTGTTACATAGCGTTGCATCTCAGAAAGCTGCGCGATTTTTGCCTCGGGTGCGGTGTCTTTAGCCATTTTGAGTTCCGGAGTGTCATTCTGTAAAAATCGACTAGTATTCTAACAAACGAACAACATCATCATGGTCTTTTTTCGTGCGAACCCGTTCGCCACGACTGCCACAGCGCAAAATTGTGACGTCGATCACCCTTTGCAAAAGTCATCCCTTTTCGGTCGGTATTCGGCGTAACATAGGCGCGCAATAAGGGTGCTGCGTAAGCGATTGCGCAACCAATTATTCCTGGCGTTGGAATTGACCTGTCGCAACAATTGACACGATTCCGCTTGACGCCTGGTAAGGTTTTTGTAATTTTACAGCCAACCTTTTATTCACTAACAAATAGCTGGTGGAATATATGACTATCAAAGTAGGTATCAACGGTTTTGGCCGTATCGGTCGCATCGTTTTCCGTGCTGCACAGCAGCGTTCTGACATCGAAATCGTCGCGATCAACGACCTGCTCGACGCCGATTACATGGCTTACATGCTGAAGTATGACTCTACGCACGGTCGTTTCGACGGCACCGTAGAAGTGAAAGACGGCGCGCTGATTGTTAACGGTAAGAAAATCCGTGTTACCGCTGAGAAAGACCCGGCTAACCTGAAATGGGACGAAGTGGGTGTTGACGTTGTTGCAGAAGCAACCGGTATCTTCCTGACCGACGAAACCGCCCGCAAACACATTCAGGCTGGTGCGAAGAAAGTGGTTCTGACCGGTCCTTCTAAAGATGCGACCCCAATGTTCGTTCGTGGCGCTAACTTTGAAAAATATGCTGGCCAGGATATCGTTTCTAACGCCTCTTGCACCACTAACTGCCTGGCACCACTGGCTAAAGTGATCAACGACCACTTCGGTATCGTTGAAGGTCTGATGACCACTGTTCACGCCACCACCGCTACGCAGAAAACCGTTGATGGCCCGTCTCACAAAGACTGGCGCGGCGGCCGCGGCGCAGCTCAGAACATCATCCCATCTTCTACCGGTGCTGCTAAAGCAGTGGGCGTGGTTCTGCCAGAGCTGAACGGTAAACTGACCGGTATGGCGTTCCGCGTTCCTACCCCGAACGTGTCTGTTGTTGACCTGACTGTACGTCTGGAAAAACCAGCCACTTACAAAGAAATCTGTGCCGTGATCAAAGCTGAATCTGAAGGCAAGATGAAAGGCGTTCTGGGCTACATCGAAGACGACGTTGTATCAACTGACTTCAATGGCGAAACCCTGACTTCAGTATTCGATGCTAAAGCCGGTATCGCACTGAACGACAACTTCGTGAAACTGGTTTCATGGTACGACAACGAAACTGGCTACTCACACAAAGTTCTGGATCTGATTGCACTGGTTGCTTCTAAGTAAGCGACTGGCGAAACAGACAAGGGGTGACTTCGGTCGCCCCTTTTTTTCATTTGGAAGAAGAGAAGGTCTGACGATGCAAGATACGCTTTATAGTTTACCAGTGGTGAATCAGATCACCCCTTACCTGTCTCAGCGCCAGATGGGCGATTTGCCGATCGTGGTTGTGAGCCATCCTAAAGTTCGTGCGGCGATCGCGCTGCAAGGCGCGCATATGCTCTCATGGCAGCCCAGCGGCCAGCAACCGGTGATCTGGTTGAGCGATAAGACGCCGTTTGCCGCAGGCAAAGCAATCCGTGGAGGCGTGCCGATTTGCTGGCCTTGGTTTGGTCCAGCAGGTGAACCGGCGCATGGTTTCGCCCGTAATCAACCCTGGACATTGACTGCACACGATGAGAACGAAGATGCCGTAATGCTGACGTTCACACTGGAAAGCAACGCGCAAACGAAGAAGCTGTGGCCGCATGATTTCACTCTGCTGGCCCGTTTTCGTATCGCCGAACATTGTGAAATTGAGCTGGAAGCCTGGGGCGATTACCAAGCCACCGCAGCCTTGCACACCTACTTCCAGATCGCCGATATTGCTCAGGTGGAAGTGAGTGGCTTAGGAAATAGCTTTATCGACAAGGTGAACGCTAACACGGTAGGCAGTTTGGCTGATGGCAAGCAAACCTACCCTGACCGCGTCGATCGGATTCACACCGTCGCCGAAGATTGCAGTGTGATTCACGACATCGCAGGAAAACGTCAGATTGAAGTGTATCACCATTATCAAAGTGACGTTGTCACATGGAATCCAGGCCCAGAATTGTCCTGCAGCATGGCGGATATGCCTAATGAGGGTTACAAAACTATGGTCTGCGTGGAAACGGCTCGCATCAACAAGCCGATGAAAAGTGCCGGTGAATCCCCTGCTCGCCTCGGTACCACCCTGCGCGTGCGCAATAAGTAGGTTTGCGGCGCAGATGCGCCGCTATACCACGTCTAAGCCCGTTTTATGTTGCGGTGCTGGAAACGCCCGGTCAATGACCGCCAACTCTTCAACACTCAAATGCAGGTCTAACGCAGCCGCATTTTCCGCCACGTGTTGTTGGCTGCTGGCCTTGGGAATGGCGATCACGCCTGGCCGACGAATCACCCACGCGAGCAGCAATTGCGCCACGCTGATGCTCTTCTGTTGTGCAATTTGGTGCAAATGGGGATCTTCAAACAGTGACTGACGCAAACGTCCCGCCTGTGCCAGAGGGCAATACGCCATGATCGGCATATCACGCTGCTGGCATGCCGCTAACAAATCGTATTCGATTCCTCGTGATGCCAGGTGATATAGCACTTGATTGGTAGCGCAGTTTTCACCGCCCGTCTCACTCCACAGTTCATGCAGATCGTCCGTGTCGAAATTGGATACCCCCCAATGCCGAATTTTTCCCTGCTGCTGTAAGGTTTCCATGGCGCGAATGGTCTCTTCCAGTGGCACATTGCCACGCCAGTGCAGTAAATAAAGATCAAGATAATCGGTCTCTAAGCGCTGTAAGCTGCGCTCGCAGGCCTCTATCGCATCCACTTCCCCAGCATTCCACGGATAGACTTTTGACACCAGCCAGGCCTGATGGCGGCGTCCGCGTAGCGCTTCGCCCACCACCTCTTCCGCCCCGCCTTCGGCGTACATTTCTGCGGTATCAATCAGTCTCAGCCCCAGATCCAATCCAGCCTGTAACGCCGAGACTTCCTGACGACGCAGCGCTGCATTCTCCCCCATATACCAGGTTCCTTGCCCAATAGCGGGTAAAGTTGATTCTCCACGGAATTGAATCGTCTTCATTACGCCTCCTGATGCGCCATGATGGGGCGCGTTATTGGTGCAATGTAATAAAAACGCCTCATTACGAGGCGCCATGTAAAACCATTAGAAGCTGTAGCTGATGCCGGTCCAGAGAGTGAACTGACCACTTTTGTCCACCATTGGACTGTCTTTGATTTCGCTATCAAAGCGGGTGTAACGCCCGGACAAACTGGCATTCCAGCTATCGCTAATCTGGTAGCTGGCATTCATTTCCACATAAGGAGACCAGCTGTCATCCGGTTGATATTCAGCAATACCTGTCCGCGCGCTTTCGTGCGAAGATACGCCATAGTAGTAGCGGTTTTGATTGGCGCTGTTCCACATTGCACCGATGCCTGGCGTCAGGCTGAACGCGCCAAAATCGAAGCGATACAGATAGGTAAGATCCCAGATGATGCCATTACTGTTGTTCAGCACATCGCCCAGCAGAGCGGTACGCACGATACCCCAATCGGCAACATGGCGATAGGTGGCACCTGCCATCAGAGTCATCCGGCGCTTATCCAGAGCCTTCATGTCACCCAGATCGTTATCCTTGGGATCATACTGTTGCGGTGAACCCAACAGGGTTAATGACAGTTGATCCTGCTGGTCTTTCCACAGGTAGTAGCCGCCCTGCAAGCTACGGAACCAGAAGTTTTCGCCTTCATAATTGATGACCGGGATGGGGATGTATCGGTCCTGTCCACCGCGATAAGGTGACTGGGCATAAATAACCGAAGCCCCGAGAGATAAGGGTTCTGCATGAGTGCTGAACGCCGCAAAATAACAAGGAACAACACAAGCAAGCGCTTTAAGTTTGAATTGGTTCACAATTTAATCAGTCCATTAATATAACAATCACACGCAGAGTCTAACTAAAATTTCGCGCTGGGTTAACGTTAAATCAGGGATGTTTATCACCCTTGCGGAATAGTCTGAAGCAGGCTGCAGTGGTAGACCTGCAAACGGAATGCCTTAGTGCTTATGAGACTTTGTTATTGATATATCGCTAAATAAGGAGAAAAGTGGCGGCAGATTTTCTGAATGCCTTCTACAGTTAAAAGTAAGCCGAGACTTTTTGTACGAGCAGAGTAACCATAAGAATTGTGTATCCCGATAAAAAAACGTCAGGTTGGCATAAGGGTTGCTGTACTCAATAAAGAATATCTTCCGGGAGCTGCAAACGTATCTAATTTCGCTCCTTTACCTGTGCTAAAAACGAAAGGACGGGCATCGCTATGAATATATTCGATCACTATCGTCAGCGTTATGAAGCTGCCAAGGACGAAGAGTTCACACTGCAGGAATTTCTCGCGATCTGTAAGCAGGATCGCAGTGCATACGCCAACGCTGCAGAGCGACTATTGATGGCTATCGGTGAGCCGGTGATGGTTGACACGGCGCAGGAGCCACGCCTTTCCAGAATCTTCTCTAACCGCGTCATGGGACGCTATCCCGCCTTCGAAGAGTTTTATGGTATGGAGGAAGCGATTGAACAAATCGTCTCCTACCTGAAACACGCTGCGCAAGGCCTGGAAGAGAAGAAACAGATTCTCTACTTGCTGGGGCCGGTCGGTGGCGGTAAATCGTCACTTGCTGAGCGTTTGAAAGCCCTGATGCAACGCGTACCGATCTACGTGCTGAGCGCTGATGGCGAACGCAGCCCGGTCAACGATCATCCTCTATGCCTGTTCAACCCGCAGGAAGACGCCAATATTCTTGAGAAAGAGTATGGCGTGCCGCGGCGTTACCTGGGCACCATCATGTCGCCGTGGGCAGCAAAACGCCTGCATGACTTCGGCGGCGATATTACCCGCTTTAAAGTTGTCAAAGTCTGGCCTTCTATCCTGGAACAAGTGGCCATCGCCAAAACGGAACCGGGTGATGAGAACAACCAGGATATCTCTGCATTGGTCGGTAAGGTGGATATCCGCAAACTGGAAAACCACGCGCAGAATGATCCCGACGCTTACGGTTACTCGGGCGCACTCTGCCGCGCGAACCAGGGCATCATGGAATTCGTCGAGATGTTTAAGGCACCGATTAAAGTGCTGCATCCATTGCTGACCGCCACTCAGGAAGGTAACTACAACGGTACTGAAGGGATCTCTGCCCTGCCGTTTAACGGCATCATTCTGGCGCACTCCAACGAGTCAGAATGGGTGACTTTCCGTAACAACAAGAACAACGAAGCGTTCCTGGACCGTGTTTACATCGTCAAAGTGCCTTACTGCCTGCGAGTGTCGGAAGAGATCAAAATCTACGACAAACTGCTTAATCACAGTGAGCTGACGACGGCGCCATGTGCACCAGGCACGCTGGAGACCTTAGCGCGCTTCTCTATCCTGTCGCGTTTGAAAGAGCCGGAAAACTCCAGCATCTATTCAAAAATGCGCGTCTATGATGGTGAAAGCCTGAAAGATACCGATCCAAAAGCGAAATCATGGCAGGAGTATCATGACTACGCTGGCGTGGATGAGGGCATGAACGGCCTTTCGACCCGTTTCGCGTTCAAGATTCTGTCGCGCGTGTTCAACTTTGACCATGCCGAAGTGGCGGCCAACCCGGTACATCTGTTCTACGTACTGGAGCAACAAATTGAGCGCGAGCAGTTCCCGCAGGATCTGGCAGAGAAATACCTTGAGCACCTGAAAGGTTATCTGATTCCGAAATACGCGGAGTTTATTGGCAAAGAGATTCAGACCGCCTATCTGGAGTCTTATTCAGAATACGGCCAGAACATCTTCGACCGCTACGTAACCTACGCCGACTTCTGGATTCAGGATCAGGAATACCGTGATCCCGATACCGGACAGTTGTTTGATCGTGAATCATTGAACGCCGAGCTGGAAAAAATCGAGAAACCTGCCGGGATCAGTAACCCGAAAGATTTCCGTAACGAGATCGTCAACTTTGTGCTGCGTGCCCGGGCGCAAAATAGTGGACGTAATCCCAACTGGACCAGCTACGAAAAACTGCGCACGGTTATTGAGAAGAAAATGTTCTCCAATACCGAAGAGTTGCTGCCGGTGATTTCGTTTAATACCAAGACCTCAACGGACGAACAGAAAAAACACGATGATTTTGTCGATCGCATGATGGAGAAAGGCTATACCCGCAAGCAGGTACGCTTGCTGTGCGAATGGTATCTGCGCGTGCGTAAATCGTCTTAATCGTTACCTGTAAGCTACGCGGCGCCGCGACGCCGCAACAGGAGGCCGGAGTGGTTCCGGCCTGGCTTACACTGTAGTTTGGGGGATATGTATGGCCTATTTTATCGATCGGCGTCTGAACGGTAAAAACAAGAGCGCGGTCAATCGGCAGCGTTTCCTGCGCCGTTACAAGTCGCAAATCAAGCAGTCGATCTCCGAGGCCATCAACAAGCGGTCGGTCACCGACGTGGAGAGCGGCGAATCTGTCTCGATTCCTATCGATGACATCAATGAGCCCATTTTCCATCAGGGACGCGGCGGCAGTCGCCATCGCGTGCATCCGGGGAACGATCATTTCGTCCAGAACGACCGCATTGAGCGCCCACAAGGGGGCGGTGGTGGCGGTGGCAGCGGTCAGGGCAACGCCAGTCAGGACGGTGAAGGTCAGGATGAGTTTGTCTTCCAGATATCGAAAGATGAATATCTTGATTTGCTGTTTGAAGATCTTGCCCTGCCAAATCTGCGTAAAAATCAGCATCGCCAATTGAACGAATATAAAACGCACCGCGCGGGCTTCACCTCAAATGGGGTACCGGCCAACATCAGTGTGGTGCGTTCGCTACAAAATTCACTGGCGCGTCGTACTGCCATGACCGCCGGTAAACGCCGTATGCTGCACGAACTGGAAGCCACGCTGACGGAAGTGGAGAACAGTGAACCGGCTCAGTTGCTGGAAGAGGAGCGGCTGCGCAAAGAGATTGCCGAACTGCGGGCACGCATTGAACGCGTACCCTTTATTGATACCTTCGACTTACGCTACAAAAACTTTGAGAAGCGCCCTGAGCCTTCCAGCCAGGCGGTGATGTTCTGCCTGATGGATGTTTCCGGTTCCATGGACCAAGCCACGAAAGACATGGCGAAGCGTTTTTATATTCTGCTCTATCTGTTCCTGAGCCGAACCTATAAAAATGTGGAGGTGGTGTATATCCGTCACCATACGCAGGCGAAAGAAGTCGACGAGCAGGAGTTCTTCTACTCGCAGGAAACCGGCGGCACCATTGTCTCTAGCGCATTGAAGTTAATGGATGAAGTGGTTAAAGAGCGCTATGACCCTGCGCAGTGGAATATATATGCGGCACAGGCCTCTGATGGTGACAACTGGGCGGATGACTCTCCGTTATGTCATGAGATTCTGGCCAAACATATTTTGCCGGTTGTACGTTATTACAGCTACATTGAAATCACGCGCCGTGCGCACCAGACGCTGTGGCGTGAGTATGAACATCTGCAAGCCATGTTTGATAACTTCGCGATTCAGCACATCCGCGAGCCAGAAGACATTTACCCAGTATTTAGAGAACTTTTCCACAAACAGGTGGCAGAAGCCTGAACATCAAGCCGGTCATTGACCGGCTTTTTCTTTTCCGCGCCACCGCTCATTCGCCTGAAATCCCCGCTGATTTTTCACACAATTTTAACGATCTATGGGATAGCGATCCGCAGATTGAAAAAATATGCAATTAAGCGCTGACAAGCTATTGATAAGGCATTATCTTTTCACCTTGTCTGTGTGAATTCCCCGCAGTTTGTCTTTTTCGCTCGTACCGCAGGAGAACGCCGTTGAATGCCAGCATGATTTACAGTTTGTTTATTATTGGTTCCGTGCTGGTCGCAGCAAGTATTCTTCTGAGTTCATTCTCGTCACGGCTTGGCATCCCTATTCTGGTGATCTTCCTTGCGTTAGGCATGTTGACTGGCGTTGATGGGATTGGCGGCATCGCTTTTGACAACTACCCGGTGGCGTATCTGGTTTCTAACCTCGCGCTGGCGATTATTTTGCTGGATGGCGGCATGCGCACCAAAGCCAGCTCATTCAAGGTGGCGCTGGGGCCTGCATTATCACTCGCCACGGTCGGTGTGATGATAACCGCCGGTTTAACCGGTTTGGCTGCAGCCTGGCTCTTTAAACTCGATTTGATGCAAGGTTTCCTGATTGGCGCGATTATCGGTTCCACCGATGCCGCCGCCGTCTTCTCGCTGCTGGGGGATAAAGGGCTTAACGAACGTGTCAGCTCCACGCTGGAAATTGAATCCGGCAGTAACGATCCCATGGCGGTATTCCTGACCATCACGCTGATTGACATGATCCAGCAAGGCCAGTCAGGCTTAAGCTGGATGTTTGTGGTACATCTGGTGCAACAGTTCGGTCTCGGTATTGTACTGGGGCTGGGCGGCGGCTGGGCACTACAGCAACTGATTAACCGTATCAATCTGGCGCAAGGTCTCTATCCCCTGCTGGCGTTAAGTGGCGGCATCATTGTGTTTGCACTGACCACGGTGATGGAAGGCAGCGGTATTCTGGCGGTTTACCTGTGTGGCTATCTGCTGGGTAACAGCCCGATTCGCAACCGTCACGGTATTCTGCAAACCTTCGATGGTATGGCGTGGTTGAGTCAGATCGGTATGTTTATCGTGCTCGGCTTACTGGTGACGCCATCTGATTTGTGGCATATCGCCGTTCCTGCCATGATTTTATCTCTCTGGCTGATTTTGGTGGCGCGTCCGCTTTCAATTCTGGTGGGCCTGTTGCCATTTAAAGGTTTTACCGGCCGCGAACGCATCTTTATCAGTTGGGTTGGCCTGCGTGGCGCAGTACCCATCATCCTCGCGGTGTTCCCGATGATGGCCGGGCTGGAAAACGCCAAGCTCTACTTCAACATCGCCTTCTTCGTGGTTCTCGTGTCGTTGATGCTGCAGGGCACCTCACTGGGCTATGCGGCCAAACGCGCCAAAGTTGTGGTTCCCCCTACTGCATCACCTATCAGCCGCGTCGGACTGGACATCCACCCTGAAAACCCCTGGGAGCAGTTTGTTTACCAACTTAGTGCTGATAAATGGTGTATTGGAGCCGCGCTGCGTGATTTGCAGATGCCACGCGAAACGCGCATCGCGGCCCTGTTCCGCGATAACGCGCTGATGCATCCCAACGGTAGCACGCGCCTTAAAGAGGGCGATGTGCTATGTGTGATTGGACGTGAACGTGATTTGCCCGCTTTGGGTAAAATGTTCAGTCAGTCTCCACCCGTCGCGCTCGATCAACGCTTCTTTGGTGACTTCATTCTGGATGCCGAGGCACGTTTACGCGATGTGGCGCAAATTTATGGGCTGGAACTCGATGAAACCACCAACGATCAGCAATCCCTCGGTCAACTGGTGATGGGCCTGCTGGGCAGTACACCGGTGGTGGGCGATCAGGTGGAGTGGAACCAATTGACCTGGACCGTGGCAGAGAAAGAGGACAACCAAATCGTTAAAATTGGCGTACGTGTCATGGAAGACAAGGAGTAATCCTAACCGCGAATACGCCAAAACTGCGCGTGAGCGACTATGATCACTGTTCCACCCAGCACAAACGGGAGAAGCGCATGGGACACGTGGTAAAGATTGGTCGTTACGAGATCGTTGATGCAGAACTGAATGCTGAAAAGCTCGATACCATCAGCATTCCCTGCAATACCAACCCCGGCCTGAGTTACCAACTCGATGGCTGGGATCATGAAACCAGCGTGCCGGCGTGGATTGATGGCGAGCCCGTCGATCTGCAGATCGGACACTATGACAAGCAACAAGACCGCTGGGTATTAAAAAAACCCGCCTGATGTACCCCCGCCGCCATCCGCTTCGTATGGCGGTCATTCCTAAAAGCAGTCTTAAAATGAAGCGTTCTATCTGTGTTTTTTTTGGTTTTAACCTTGTATTTCAATTAGCTAACTCACTATTTCACGCAGCATTTATTTCCTTTTAAGACTATTTCCATATTAACTCTGTCAAATAACTCCTGCATACTCTTAAACGTTGCTGCAGCTTTTCGTGACGTACATCACGTCTCAAACGGCCCTTTCCATGCAGCGCTTATGGCAGCATTGACTTATATCGCACTGAAAAATCATTTCTTTTTATTTTCGGTGGACAACTCCTGAGCGCGTACTTGATTCTGGTCAGGCCATCTTTTACTTAAGAAAAGAGAGCAGGTTTTATGGCAAGTACATTGGTAATGAATGATGCAACCCGCTCGTGGAGCGGATTGCGTAAAAATCTCATCGCAAAAGTCGCTTTAAGCTTTTCGGATTTAATTGCTCTGAATCTGGCTTTGTTTTTATCTGCAGCAACCGTTCAGGGTATTTGGGGAGAACTGGACACCTTTATTCCGCCGCAGCAGATTGAGTACCGCTTCATCGCTCAATTAGGGCTTTCTGTACTTTGCACCGCGTGGTTTTGGGTGCGCATGCGTCATTACACTTACCGCAAACCGTTCTGGTTCGAGTTAAAAGAGATTGTTAAAACCCTGTTCGTCTTCTCGCTGCTGGATTTGGCGCTGATTGCCTTCTCCAAGTGGGATTTTTCGCGCATGGTTTGGGTGTTTAGCTGGACTTACGCACTGCTACTGCTGCCGCTGATGCGTGCGGTGGTCAAGCGTGCCATTAACCGCGCAGGTCAGTGGCAGAAAGAGACCATCATCATTGGTTCAGGCAAGAATGCCATGGAAGCTTATGCAGCCCTGCAGAGTGAGGAAATCCTCGGCTACAACGTCCAGGCTTTTATCTCACTGGAAGATGAGCACCACCCTGAGAACGTGAATGGTGTACCCGTGATCACCTGGAAAGACATCAACTGGCAAACGATGGATCGCGACAACACGCAATTCATCGTCGCCACTGAGTTTGAACAACAGGTGGTGCGCGATAAATGGCTGAAGTTCCTGTCCAAAATGAAGTGCCGCTCGATCTCCGTGATCCCAACCCTGCGCGGCGTGCCGCTTTACGGTACGGATATGTCATTCATCTTCAGCCACGAAGTGATGATCCTACGCGTCAGCAACAATCTGGCGAAACGCTCATCCCGCTTCCTCAAGCGTACTTTCGATATCGTGGTGGCATCACTGTTGCTGCTGTTCCTTGCCCCGGTATTTGGTCTGCTGTGTGCGATGGTGAAACGTGATGGCGGCAATGCCATTTATGGACATGAACGCGTTGGGCAAGACGGTGTGAAGTTTAAATGCCTGAAGTTCCGTTCGATGGTCACTAACTCCCAGGAAGTATTGCAAAACCTGCTGGCTACCAGTGAAGAAGCGCGTGCCGAATGGGATCGTGATTTCAAACTGAAGAACGATCCACGCATCACCAAAATTGGCGGCTTCCTGCGTAAAACCAGTCTCGACGAATTGCCGCAGTTGTGGAATGTGATTCGTGGTGAGATGAGTCTGGTGGGACCACGTCCGGTTATCGAAGCTGAGCTGGAACGTTACGCAGGGGATGTCGATTATTACCTGATGGCGAAACCGGGCATGACGGGTCTGTGGCAGGTGAGTGGTCGTAACGACATAGACTACGACACCCGCGTCTATTTCGATTCCTGGTATGTGAAGAACTGGGCGTTGTGGACCGATATTGCCATTCTGTTCAAAACCGCAGGCGTAGTGTTACGCCGTGACGGCGCTTACTGATCCTACCCTCGACGCGATGTCTGTGTTGGTCCAGCAGACATCGCTTTTTTATTCCTTTCTTTTTCCCGGCTAAGTCATTACCCTTCCCGCTTGTTTAACAGGACGTTTCTGGTTTCAGATGCAAAAATTTACCCTGCTGCTTTTAAGCCTGGTGCTGCTGGCACCGCTCGGCATCGATCTTTACCTTCCCACTCTGCCGCAAATCGCTGAAGGCCTGAACAGCCCGGTCAGTTTGATTCAGATTACCATTCCGCTGTTCTTACTGGTGATGGGCATCGGCCAACTGGTAACCGGACCTTTGGTGGATAATTTTGGCCGCAAGCCGATTGCGCTGATTGGCCTGGCACTCTATATCGTTGGTAGCGCCGTGGCTGCGACCGCCACCGTATGGCCGGTGTTCTTCCTTGCCCGTTTGATCCAGGGCTGTGCGGTGTGTTGCAGTGCTGTGGTGGCCTTCAGTGGCGTGCGCGATCGTTTAAGCGGTGATGAAGCCGCACGCGCCTATGGTTTCCTTAATGGTGCACTGAATATTGTGCCGGCACTGGCGCCACTGCTGGGCGGCATCCTTGCTGAAGCCTACGGCTGGCGTGCGCCCTTCTGGTTCCTGTGTGGCTATGCTGCCGTGATTGGTTTGATTGTGGTGTTCTGCCTGCCGGAAACCCGTCCTGCCGATACGCTACGAGTTAAAGGATTACCGCTGGCGCAGTACGCGGCGATTGCACGTGAACCGCGTTTTCTTGCCTTCGCCTTTGCCAATGCGGGTGCGCTCGGCATGGTGCTGACTTATGTGTCACTGGCACCCCACGTGCTGATGACGGAAGGGGGTCTGACGCCCCTGCAATTCTCCTTTGCCTTTGGTGCCAACGGCTTTTGGATCATGCTGGTCAGTGCGTTTGTGAATAAGACTATCCGTAAAGCCGGACGCCCGTTCTGCCTGGCGATGGGCTTCGTCACCATGCTGCTGGGTGCCATTCTGCTGCTGGCGGGAATGACGCTGTTGCCTGCCGTATGGCAGACACACTGGGCGCTGTATATGATTCCAGTGGCGGTGTCGGTTGCGGGACTGGCCTTTACCGTTGGCCCCGCCACCAGCTACGCATTAGAGCCGTATCAGCAGCAGGCCGGCGTTGCCGCGGCATTGCAGGGGTTTATTCAGATGGCGTGCGGCGCAGGTGGCAGCCTGATGATTGTCGCGTTACCGGTCGCCGAGAAATCCTCACTGGCCTTAATGATGCTTTTAGGTGCAGCGCTGGCCTTGATCGCCTGGCGCTGCAGTAAGAAGATGCACGGAAGCGTTACCGCGCTTAAATAACCTCAACCGGCACACGGGGCGCGAGCGCACACATCAGCTCGTAACCCACCGTGCCGGCGGCTTTCGCCACCTCATCGATTTTCACCTGATTGCCCCACAGTTCCACTTTGGAACCAATCCCGGCCTGCGGACAAGGTTCGAGGTCAATCATCATCATATCCATGGAGATCGCGCCCAGCGTCTGGGTGCGAATACCGTCGACGCTCACTGGCGTGCCGGTTGGCGCATGGCGTGGATAGCCATCTGCATAGCCGCAGGCCACAATACCAATGCGCTGTGCGCCCGATGCATGATAGCGATAGCCATAGCCCACACCGTCACCGGCACTGAGCTGCTGCACTCCAATGATTTCACTGTTCAGCGTCATCACAGGTTGCAAGCCGCTGCTGGCAATATCCTGCCAATTCCCACTTGGCGATGCGCCATAGAGAATGATCCCCGGACGCACCCAGTCAAAGTGCGCTTCAGGATGCCACAACGTGGCGGCAGAGTTGGAGAGCGAACGCGGGCAATCCAAACCTTCGGCGGCCAGTTCAACGCGCTTCATCGGTTCGATAAGTCCTTCCGGGTTTTCCGCGTCCGCAAAATGCGCCATCAGCGTCATCTCACCGACGTTAGGGAGCGCACGCAGTTTCTGCCACGCCGCCTGCACCTGTTCCGGACGGAAACCCAGCCGATTCATGCCGCTGTTCATCTTCAGATAGATATCAACCGGTGCAGAAAGTGAAGCTTTGGCCAGCGCCTGAATCTGCCAGTTGCTGTGCACGCTGGTGGTCATGCGATAACGATCGATCAACATTAAATCTTCAGCATGGAAGAAACCTTCCAGCAACAGAATCGGTTTTTTCCAACCCTGCTCACGCAACAGAATCGCTTCTTCCATATTCAACAGCGCGAAACCATCGGTCTCCGCCAGGCTTTGCCAGACACGCGCGATTCCGTGCCCGTAAGCATTGGCTTTGACCACTGACCAAACCCGCGACTGTGGTGCAGCCTGCCGTACAATCGCCAGATTGTGGCGCAGCGCCTGTTGGTTAATGGTGGCGCCAGTAGGACGTGACATGCTTGTGCTCTCCCTGAGGTCTCAACGCGCCGCGTTAGCGTTACGCAACGGCGACGAATGGGGTTCGAAACCTGGCAGGTAGCGCAGCACTGACAAATCGTCTGCGGCAATCGCCGGTTTCTGACCGGAAATCAAATCAGCCAATAGCTGACCGGAACCACAGGCCATGGTCCATCCCAGCGTTCCGTGACCGGTGTTGAGATAGAGATTGGACAGCGGCGTACGCCCGACAATCGGCGTGCCATCCGGTGTCATCGGACGTAGTCCCGTCCAGAACGTGGCCTGTTCAACAAAACCGCCTTCAGGATAGAGATCGCTGACCACCATCTCCAGCGTTTCACGTCGTGCAGGCGTCAGTTTGGTGTTAAAACCAACAATTTCCGCCATGCCGCCCACGCGGATGCGATCGTCAAAGCGCGTGACCGCCACTTTGTAGGTCTCATCGAGGATGGTGGACACCGGTGCAGCGTCGGGATTCTTAATCGGAATGGTGAGGGAATAGCCTTTTAGCGGATAAACCGGAATTGAGACGATATCTTTCAGCAACGCGGTCGAGTAGGAACCAAAGGCCACCACATAGGCATCCGCTTTAACCACCTCATCACCACACTTCACACCGTAAATGCGATTGCCTTCACGCAGCAGTTGATCAACCTGAGTGTCGTAGCGGAAGGTGACGCCCGCAGCCGCCGCCATCTCGGCCAGACGCTGCGTAAACAACTGGCAGTCTCCGGTCTCATCGTTCGGTAGACGCAGTCCGCCCGTCAGCTTGTGCGCTGTCGTGGCCAGCGCCGGTTCAACGCTGTGGAGCTGATGTGCTTCCAGCAGTTCATAAGGCACACCGGCTTCTTTCAGCACGGCGATATCTTTGCTGGCGCTGTCAAACTGCTGCTGGGTACGGAACAGTTGCAAAGTACCGCCCTGCCGGCCTTCATAGGCGATACCGGTCGAGGCGCGCAATGCTTTCAGGCAATCACGACTGTATTCAGCGATACGCACCATGCGTCCTTTGTTTTCCTGATAATGGCGCATGTCACAGTTACGCAGCATGTTCCACATCCATTCCAGCTGGAACTTGCTGCCATCGAGGCGGACGGCCAATGGCGCGTGGCGCTGGAACATCCATTTTATCGCTTTCAGTGGCACGCCCGGTGCCGCCCAGGGCGCCGCATAACCTGGAGAGATCTGGCCAGCGTTACCGGCACTGGTTTCCAGCGCAGCCCCCGGCTGGCGATCGATGACCGTCACCTCATGTCCAGCTTGCGCCAAATACCAGGCACTCGCCACTCCCACGACACCACTTCCAAGAATCACTACGCGCATAAGCCCCTCGCCGCGGCAAAAGCATAATCAACTATGAATGCTGCCCGAATCAGCATAACCAGGCAGCACTTCTTATCTTACATTCGACAGACATATTTCACATGTTTTTCACCTTCCTGCACACAGAAATCATGAGGTAGTGCAAAAATCAGGATTTTTTATGCCATAAAACCATTAACCAGCAATTTATTATGCGCAGGGCAGTGCTTTTCTCTTTTTTCAGGAGAAAGCGCCGCAGTCATATAATGCACTTATAAACAGAGTTTTATTCTGCCAATTAATCTAAAACCAACAGTTGTCATTAGTAATGACTTAAGCGTCGATTTTTGAATGATTTTCTGCCAAAAGAATTCGATTGAGTTCCGGTTTCGGATAAGCGACAGTGGACTATCATTGAAGTGTTCGCTCAGTTTTATTGGGCTGTCTTTCTCAGGATGAAGCCTTAAACGATCGTGACAGGTGACAATCCGTTGCCTGCCGCTTGCAAAACAGAGGTGCGCTATGACGACAATCTTTGACGAGCCAACCCGGAGCAGTAAACGACTCAGTGATGGACCCGACTGGACCTTCGAACTGCTTGATGTTTATCTGGCAGAAATTGACCGTGTAGCGAAAAGCTACGGGCTTGATACCTATCCGCATCAAATCGAAGTCATCACCTCCGAACAAATGATGGATGCCTACTCCAGCGTGGGTATGCCGATTAACTATGCCCACTGGTCGTTCGGTAAAAAATTCATTGAAACCGAACAACGCTATAAACATGGCCAGCAGGGCTTAGCGTACGAGATCGTCATCAACTCCAATCCTTGTATTGCCTATCTAATGGAAGAGAACACCATGACCATGCAGGCGCTGGTGATGGCGCACGCGTGCTATGGGCACAACTCTAACTTTAAAAATAACTATTTATTCCGCAGCTGGACCGATGCCAGTTCTATCGTCGATTACCTGTTATTCGCGCGTAACTACATCACTGATTGCGAAGAGCGATATGGCGTGGAAGAGGTGGAACGCCTGCTCGACTCCTGTCATGCGCTGATGAACTACGGTGTGGATCGCTACAAACGTCCGCAAAAGATCTCGCTGCAGGAAGAGAAAGCGCGGCAAAAAAGCCGTGAAGAGTATCTGCAGAGCCAGGTAAATACCCTATGGCGCACCCTGCCGCGTAAAGAGAAGGAGTCTGTGCACGTGGAAGCGGCGCGCTATCCTTCGGAACCGCAGGAAAACTTGCTCTACTTTATGGAAAAAAACGCCCCGCTGCTGGAGTCCTGGCAACGTGAGGTGCTGCGCATCGTGCGTAAGGTCAGCCAGTATTTCTACCCGCAGAAACAGACGCAGGTGATGAATGAAGGCTGGGCGACGTTCTGGCATTACACCATCCTCAACCATCTCTACGACGAAGGGAAAGTGTCGGAACGCTTTATGATGGAGTTCCTGCACAGCCACACCAATGTGGTGTATCAGCCACCGTATAACAGCCAGTGGTATAACGGCATAAACCCTTATGCTTTGGGCTTCGCCATGTTCCAGGATATCAAGCGTATCTGCCAGTCACCGACGGAAGAGGATCGCTACTGGTTCCCGGACATTGCGGGTTCCGACTGGCTAAAAACGCTGCACTTTGCCATGCGCGAGTTTAAAGATGAGAGTTTCATCAGCCAGTTCCTGTCACCCAAAGTGATGCGCGACTTCCGCCTGTTCACGGTAATGGATGACGATCGCAATAATTTTCTGGAAATTGCCGCGATCCACGACGAAGCTGGCTATCGTGCCATCCGCCAGCAACTGTCAGCACAGTACAACCTGAGCAATCTGGAGCCTAACATTCAGGTCTATAATGTGGATCTGCGCGGTGACCGTTCGCTGACCTTACGTTACGTGCCACAGCAACGTGCGCCGCTGGATAAAAGCCGCCGCGAAGTGCTGAAGCATGTGCATCGGTTGTGGGGTTTCGATGTGATTCTGGAACAACAGAACGAAGATGGCAGCGTTGAGCTGCTGGACCGGTCGCCAACGCGTGGACCCGCACTGTAAATATAAAAAAACCGGACTGTTTAAGTCCGGTTTTCTTTTAGCGCTTGCTGGCTAGATCATCGGGCATGCTTTTTTGCATGCTATGCCAGATCTCTCCACTGCGACGACCATACTCACGTACCGTATCGACAATCTGGTCCTGCGTGGGATTCGCACTGCACAAATCCGCCAGTTGACGATAGAAGCTACGAGCCTGCTGACGCGCCTCGGGATTAGAGAAGTAGTGGCGCCCCACGCGGGTGTACAGCCCTTTCAAACCGTTCAGGATCAAACCATAAATCGGGTTACCGGAGGCAAAAGCCAAACCACGGAACACGCGATAATCCAGTTCGGTGTAGGCTTCTGCTTTATCCTCTTCGCTCAGTGCAGTTTCCAGCACCTCGCGCGCTTTGTCCGGGTGATGGCGCAGTGCGCGGCTGATAAAAATCGACGCGATATTGGTACGCACCGACAGCAGATTATCAATCAACTGCGGTACGCTATCGTGATCGAGGCGGGCAAGCGTTTCGAGAATGTTTAGACCGGAGGTTTCCCAGAAATCATTCACGCGCGTGGGTTTACCATGTTGAATGGTTAACCATCCATCGCGTGCCAGACGCTGTAAAACTTCACGCAGCGTGGTGCGCGTGACACCAATCAGTTCAGAAAGCTCACGTTCAGCAGGCAGAATAGACCCCGGCGGAAAGCGACTGTTCCAGATGCTTTCAATAATATACTCTTCAGCAAATCCTGCGGGGCTTTGCGCCTTAATCACCATAGCATTTATTTCTCATTGCTTTCTTTGTCGTAATGGCACTCATCATACCAGAGCGGCTATAGCGGAAATAGACTGACAACCGATTAAAAGCGCGCGCTGGCGCAAAATTCAGCGGTGTTTTTAACCGGTCAGACGGCAACGCACTCGTTTGCGTGGTATGGACCTTCTGCCACCTCCGCTTGATCAGTAAATGCGCTTTATATGGCCTGGATCAGGCTTAAGTCATTTTTGTACATGATTTTTTCCCCTTACCTGGCTGGCACGGTTACGCTTTTGGTTTACACTGCGAAGCATTAATGGTTACAGGATAAGCAATATGTTACGATATTTGAATCAATGCTCACGAGGACGCGGGGCATGGTTATTACTGGCTCTGACAGCACTGGCTTTTGAACTGACTGCACTCTTCTTTCAACACGTCATGGGACTGAAACCCTGCGTGATGTGTATCTACGAACGTTGTGCGCTGTTTGGCGTCATGGGCGCAGGTATCGTTGGCGCGTTCGCCCCGAAATCCCTGCCACTGCGCTGGGCCGCCATCCTGATTTGGCTTTACAGCGCTTATAAGGGATTAATGCTTTCGATTGAACATACGAATATTCAGCTGCACCCGAATCCGTTTGTTACTTGTGACTTTGCCGCACGCTTCCCGACCTGGCTGCCGTTGGATAAATGGCTGCCATCAGTATTTGTCGCCAGCGGTGATTGTGCCGAACGCAGCTGGACATTCCTGACCTGGAGCATGCCACAATGGATGATCGTCATCTTTGCCGCCTATCTGCTGGTTGGAGCACTGGTGCTGATTGCCCAGCCGTTTAAGCCAAAACGCCGCGATCTGTTTAGCCGCTAATCAAAACGAAACAGGCAGCTCTCGCTGCCTGTTATCACGTCAACCGTTACGATCGGGCCGATCGATAATGTGATCTTCCCAGTCGCGCACTTCGCTTTCCCGTACCGCGATATAACGCACCGAGATACGCTGCGCATGCATCGCTTTTTTCGAACCAGCCACCAATGGATGCCAGGCAGGTAAAGTCCCGCCTTCGCCTAACAGACGATAGGCGCAGGTGCGCGGCAACCAGTTAAAGGTGGTGAGGTTTTCACGCGTCAGCTTGATACAGTCCTCTTCAAATTCAAACCGGCGCTCGTAGTTACGGCACTGGCAGGTTTTGATGTTCAGCTGATTGCAAGCCACATTGGTGAAGTAGATTTCGTCGGTGTCCGCATCCTGCAACTTATTCAGGCAGCACTGGCCGCAGCCGTCGCACAGTGATTCCCACTCTGCATCGTCCATTTGGTCAAGGCGTTTTGTCTGCCAGAAAGGTTGTTCAGTCATGATCGCGGTCCGGGTTGTGCAATAAGACCGCACCTTATAAAGGGTTAGGTGCGGTGATGCAAGTTTTACAGTACGCGGGTGGTAATTCCGTGACCGGCCAGCGAGATTTCGAGTTTATCGCCAGATCGCATTGGCCCGACACCTTCCGGGGTGCCCGTCAGGATCACGTCACCGGCGCGCAGCGTAAAGTACTGGCTCATGTAAGCAATCAGCGGCAGGATTTTGTGAATCATATCCGCCGTGCTGCCATGCTGGCGCACTTCGCCATTCACCACTAGCTTCAGTTCAGTATCCTGCGGGTCGCCGCTGAATTCAGAAACTGGAATGAAACCTGACAGCGGGCAAGAGTTATCGAACCCTTTGGATTTTTCCCACGGCTGACCGGCTTTTTTCAGCCCCGCCTGCACATCACGCAGCGTCAGGTCCAGGGCCACACCATATCCGGCAATCGCTTTCACCACATGCTCTTCCGTTGCCTGCTTCAGCGTGGAGCCTATCAGCACCGCCAGTTCCACTTCGTGATGCACTTCGCCGAAGTTGGCTGGAATTGAAAGCGGCTGACGCAGATCGCACACCGCCGTTTCCGGTTTGATAAACACCACCGGTTCTGTCGGCGTGGCACTGCCCATTTCCTTGATGTGCTTCGCATAGTTGCTGCCCACGCAAACCACTTTGCTGACGGGATAATCCAACAAAGCGCCCTGCCAGTTACGATGCTGATACATGCTGTTCCCCTGCATTAGTTGTGTTTGATGCCAGTCTGACTGGCGGATAGGTCAGGTTCAGTGCCGGAACGCGGCAAGCTGAGGAGGATTATATTAGCGGTTTTATGGCGGCAGACGTGGCGGAAATTGTCAAAAGTCGTTAATCATACGCAACAAACAGGATTACAACCTGGAATTATTGCCCGCAATAATGCTTTAAAGCGGGCGAATAATTAATGCAAATAACACTGAGGATTTTTACAGGGAATATTTACAGATGAATCCGAATTAAACTTTTTTACTCTGATCAAGATGAATGTTGAGCAGACTTTCAACCGGTGGTGGGATCTGTAAATAATAGCCTTGATCGCTCAAACCTTGCTTAACTTTATTGATATCTGCATTAGCCAGTTTGTCGCGTTTGTCCAGGGATAGCACCATTGCTAGCTGGGGTTTACCAAAGCCACGCAGCAGTTCTTCCGGAACGCGCGAAAAATCGTCTTTTTTTTCAACATAAAGATAAGTTTGTTCACGTTGCGGGCTTCTATAGATCACACAAAACATATTTTTTACTCGAATTAACCTGTGGCGTCACTTGCCTGAATATAGCAGTAACTATAACATGCTTGCAGAACTTCGAATATTGACCGTTTGATGTTAATGACGATTTTATCGACGTACATCTTAGGGTCGTAAAACAGGACTGAGTCAGGACAGATGT
Source organism: Pantoea sp. Seng (assembly GCF_009829935.1). NCBI lineage: Bacteria > Pseudomonadati > Pseudomonadota > Gammaproteobacteria > Enterobacterales > Erwiniaceae > Pantoea > Pantoea sp. Seng. Next base: position 149,435 of record NZ_SZZV01000010.1, read on the forward strand.
CGCAAACGCCAATCGAATTCAAGGGAAGCAGTTTTACCCTGTCAGTGGTTCATCTGCACCATTCGCAACCCGAGGTGATTCGTCAGGCGCTGCAGGACAAAATCGACCAGGCACCTGCGTTTTTGCAGAATGCGCCGGTGGTGCTCAATGTGTCAGCACTGAACGGTGACATCAACTGGAAGCAGATGCAGCAGGCGGTCATCGCCACCGGTTTGCGCATTGTCGGTGTCAGTGGTTGTAAAGATGAAGCCCTGAAAAAGATGATTGCCCGAGCAGGCTTGCCGGTGTTGTCAGAAGGTAAAGAGAATCGCAAGCGTGCAGAAGCGCCAGTGGTTGAAGAAGCCCCGCCAATCCTGGCGCCGGTCGCTGAAACCGCCAGCAAAACCCGCATCATCAATACGCCAGTGCGCTCAGGCCAACAAATTTACGCACGGAATGCCGACCTTATCGTCACCAACAGCGTCAGCGCCGGTGCCGAACTGGTGGCGGACGGCAATATTCATATTTACGGCATGATGCGTGGTCGTGCGCTGGCGGGTGCCAGTGGCGAACGTGACAGCCAGATTTTTTGTACCAACCTCGCAGCCGAGTTGGTCTCTATTGCCGGGGAATACTGGATCATGGATCAGATTCCGGCGGAATTTTTTGGTAAAGCCGCGCGCCTGTGCCTTAAAGAGGGCGCGCTCACCATTCAGACACTTTATTAGGCCCCTTTTCTTTCGTTAAGGAAATCAACATTTATGGCACGCATCATTGTAGTTACATCGGGTAAAGGGGGCGTTGGCAAGACCACGTCAAGCGCGGCCATCGCAACCGGTTTAGCGCAGAAGGGCAAGAAAACTGTCGTGATCGATTTTGATATCGGTCTGCGTAACCTCGACCTGATCATGGGCTGTGAACGCCGTGTGGTTTATGACTTCGTCAACGTCATCCAGGGCGATGCAACCCTGAACCAGGCACTGATTCGTGACAAGCGCACGGAGCAACTCTATATCCTGCCTGCTTCACAAACACGTGATAAAGATGCGCTGACCCGCGAAGGCGTGGAAAAAGTATTAAACGACCTGGCCGCGATGGAGTTCGACTTCATCGTATGCGATTCCCCTGCGGGGATCGAAACCGGTGCGTTGATGGCACTGTACTTTGCGGATGAAGCGATTATCACCACCAACCCGGAAGTCTCTTCCGTGCGTGACTCCGACCGCATCCTTGGCATTATCTCTTCTAAATCGCGTCGTGCTGAAAATAGCCAGGACCCGGTGAAAGAGCATCTGCTGCTGACACGTTACAATCCAGGCCGCGTGACGCGTGGCGACATGCTGAGCATGGAAGACGTGCTGGAGATTCTGCGTATACCACTGGTGGGTGTGATCCCGGAAGATCAGTCAGTACTTCGTGCTTCTAACCAGGGTGAGCCGGTCATTCTCGACGCTAACTCTGACGCCGGTAAAGCTTACGCTGATACCGTAGATCGCCTGCTTGGCGAAGAACGCCCCTTCCGCTTTATTGAAGAAGAGAAGAAGGGTTTCCTGAAACGCCTGTTCGGGGGATAACCAATGGCATTATTAGATTTCTTTTTATCCCGTAAGAAGAACACAGCCAACATAGCCAAGGAAAGGCTGCAAATTATCGTAGCCGAGCGCAGAAGGGGCGACAGTGAGCCCCATTATCTGCCGCAACTGAAGCGCGATATTTTGGAAGTGATCTGTAAGTACGTGAAAATTGACCCGGATATGGTGACCGTTCAGCTGGATCAGAAAGGGGACGATATCTCCATCCTGGAACTCAACGTCACACTGCCGGAGACGGAGACGGAAGACGTTCCTAAATGATTGTAGCGGGTTCCTGATTTTCCCCTGCGTTGTGCGCAGGGGAAAACATTCCGCTTATAGCGCCTGCAGGATCTCGTCGATTCGCTTTTGCAGCAATTCACCACGCCAGCCAGTCAGTAATTCTGGTGTACGGCATCCGCTTTTCAAGCCCCAGTATACGCTTAACACCTGATTGATTTGGCGACGTGAAGCCAATAGTTCCTGACTGAAACCCGTCTCTTCGCTTACCTGTAACACCAGCGCTTTGATTGCTTTAAATGCCTGTTTGTAATGCGGATGGTCAATCAGATTGGGCAACGGTTGTGGCAAGGTCGCTTCATCCTGTGCCTGCGCTTCCGCCACCAGCGCCACCATCGCTTTCCCGTGGAAGCGAATCTCGTGACCGTTCAGACCCAGATGATCGAGTTCCCCCAGGCTACCCGGCATAAAGCGCGCCACTTTCCAAAGATTCTCTTCACGCACCACAAAATTCACGGCCATGTCTTTCTGACGGGCGATGTTCAAACGCCATGCCGCCAGGCGTTGCAGCGCTGCCAACTGGCGCGGTCGCAACTGCCATGCGTTGGTGATGTCGCGCCATGCATCCTCTGGCTGTAAAACGTCAAGACGACGCTGGCAAAGATTATCGCATTCACTCAGCGCGGCAGCCATGTTGCCTGCGGCTTGCGTCTGCTCAACTAACTGATGGGCAATCGGCAGAAGATAAGCGACATCTGCTGCGGCATAGTCGCATTGACGCTCAGTGAGCGGGCGCGCCAGCCAGTCAGTACGGGATTCGCTCTTATCCAGTTCGATTTGGTTAAAGTGATTAACCATCGAAGCGAAGCCCCATGACAGCGGCTGCCCAGCGAAGGCCGCCAGGATTTGGGTATCGATCATCGGATCAGGCAGGCATTTAAAACGATGCAAGAAAACTTCAAGATCTTCGCCACCGGCGTGCAGGAATTTCGTCACCTGTTTGTCTTGCAGCAGTGCGATGAACGGCGTCCAGTCACTGATGTTGAGCGGATCGATCAGAACCAGTTGTTCACCATCGAACAGCTGGATCAGACCCAACTGCGGATAGTAAGTGCGCGTGCGCACGAATTCAGTATCCAGCGCAACGGCATCATGCTGGCGCGCTTGTTCGCACACGGCAGCCAGCTGGCTGTTTTGGTCGATCAGGGTGTAATTCACGTATTCATTCTCGCTGCGGCACACTTCGCGCAGCGCTCCATGTTAAAAGCAATAAAAACGCCGGACTGAGCCGGCGTTAACCTGGAGAGAAAGGCAGCTTACTGCCCTTCTCGCTTCGCCTCGTCACGCAATTCGCGGCGCAAAATTTTGCCCACGTTGGTCTTCGGCAGCTCATCTCTAAACTCGATAATCTTCGGCACTTTGTAGCCGGTGAGCTGACGGCGGCAATGATCCAGCACTTCTTCTTTCGTCAGTGACGGATCCTTTTTAACGATGCACACTTTCACCGCTTCGCCGGAAAGGTCGCTGGGAACACCGATTGCGGCGGCTTCGCGCACTTTCGGATGCTGCATCAGCACATCTTCGATTTCGTTAGGATACACGTTAAAGCCTGACACCAGAATCATGTCTTTCTTCCGATCGACGATGCGAATAAAACCTTCGCCATCAACGGTAACAACATCACCGGTGTGCAGCCAGCCATTTTTCAACACTTCTTCGGTGGCATCCGGTCGCTGCCAGTAACCGACCATCACCTGTGGACCACGAATACAGAGTTCGCCCGGTTCGCCTGGCGCCACATCGTTATCTTCATCATCGACGATACGCACATCCGTGGAGGGTACAGGAAGACCGATGCTGCCGGTGTGGCAAGTGATGTCATACGGATTGACCGATACCAGCGGTGAACATTCAGTCAAACCATAACCTTCGAGCAGATAATGCCCGGTGAGTTTTTCCCAACGCTCAGCCACGGCTTTTTGCACAGCCATGCCGCCGCCAGCAGAAAGACGCAGCGTCGAGAAATCGAGCTTATTAAAGTTTTCGTCGTTGAGCAGCGCGTTAAACAGCGTATTGACGCCGGTAATGGCGGTGAACGGGAATTTGCTTAGCTCTTTGACAAAACCGGGGATATCACGCGGATTGGTAATCAGCAGGTTGGTACCGCCGAGATCGAGAAACAGCAGGCCGTTTACCGTTAACGCAAAGATATGGTAGAGCGGGAGTGCCGTGACCACCTGCTCTTTGCCTGCACGCAGCAGTTTGCCATAGGTGGCTTTGGTCTGCTCCAGGTTTGCCTGCATGTTGCCGTGAGTTAGCATCGCGCCCTTGGCGACGCCGGTGGTGCCGCCGGTGTATTGCAGGAATGCCAGGTCACTGTTAGTCAGCGTCGGACGCTGGTAAGTCATCTGCGCACCCTGCTGCAACGCGCTGCGGAATGGCACCGCACCCGGCAGATGGTATTTCGGCACCAGCTTCTTAACATACTTCACCACGAAATTGACCAGCGTGGCTTTGACCGGGGCAAGTTGGTCACCCATGCGCGTCAGCATCACGTGCTTGATCGGTGTTTCCGCGACGACTTTTTCCAGCGTGTGGGCAAAGTTGGACACAATGACAATCGCACTGGCACCGCTGTCATTCAGCTGATGTTTCAGCTCACGCGGCGTGTAGAGCGGGTTAACGTTGACCACCACCATACCCGCACGCAGCACGCCAAACAGCGCCACCGGATACTGCAGCAAGTTTGGCATCATCAGCGCCACGCGGTCACCCTGCTTCAGGCCCAACCCTTGTTGCAGCCAGGCCGCAAAGTCGCGACTTTGCTTATCCAGCTGACGATAGGTCATCGGCTGACCCATATTAATAAACGCCGTTTGATCGGCATACTGCAATGCTGCGTGCTCGAAAAGTTCGACCAAAGAGGTATAACGGTCCGCATTAATCTCCGCAGGAACATCTGCCGGATAGCGTTTAAGCCAAACCTTATTCAAAGAATCACCCCGATATTCTTGTTGCGTAGCCATCGCCGCCTCTGCAATCAGTGTTGTTAACAATATTTTAACTGATTGTACCAGTTTGCCTGTTTCGGCATTTTCAGGTTGCGAAGCGCATCACTAAATTTCGCGCATCGGTTGCGCGCCCAATAAAAAAGCCCGGTCGCGAGCACCGCGACCGGGCCGTCAAATAATGAAGATGAATTATTCGGTCAGGATAGTTTCCACCTGCGCGGGACCGGTATTCATGTTCATCCCCCAATAAGGATTAGGCCCCCAGTAACCCGGATGACGACGCGTTGGCCCATACCAAATCCAGGGATCGATAGGCTGCGGTGGCGTCATCACCTGCTGAGTCAGGTGCCAGCGCTGATAGCCGCGCACATCCACCACCACAAAGTTGTAGCTGGCTTTACCAATCTCACCTTTTTCGGTGCCTTTGATATTACCCAGTACCGTGACGTACTGATTGTTCAGATCCACCGGATCAACAAAACCGCGAATGTCGGCGAAAATACGCCCAACCGATGCGGAACCTAAACGCGGCCGCGCACTGTCATCCAGCGGTTGGGTGGCGATCTCCAGGCGCGTCACGCCCGTCAGATTGGTGACTTTCACCACTTTACCGCCAAAACGTGACTCCTGGCCGACATACAGCTGCGGCGCATTCATCACACGTAATAAATCTTGCTGTGGAAGTTGAGAACTCCCTTTAATGGAATCTGGCACCGAAACACAGCCGCTGAGCAACAGCGCGCAGGCTAACAGAGCGCCAGACATCCCTTTACGACTTATTGGCATAGCACTTCTCCTGTTATTTCTCAGTTAGACTGGGCGCTTACGGAATAGTTGCGTGGCGCTTAACGACCCGGCAACTTTTTCCATGCCACTTCATTGCGCAGGTAAACCGGTTCGGCATTTTCCACTGCCACCGACTCATCACGCTGCCAGGCACTCAGTGCCAGCGGCAACATGTCCTCTGCTGCCGGCAGCGTCACTTCGGTGGTCACTAAGGTTGCGCCCGTCGAGCTTAACAGATGCGGATAAGCCGCCCAGCCGGTGCCGACCGTTGCCCACTCGCCGCTTAGCTGGGCAATGCGCGCCTGCACATCTTCGGGTTTCAATACGGCTTCCGAGTCCGCACCTTGCCATTCACCGTTAGCATCACGCTGATATTCGGCCCAGTAAACTTCGCCCATGCGCGCGTCGATGGCGGCCAGCACGCGGTTAGCGCCGGTTAAGCGCCATGCGCCCTGAGCCATAGTCGCGAGAGAAGAGACGCCGATCATCGGCAAGTTCGCACCCAACGCCAGCCCTTGCGCAATACCAATGCCAATGCGCACGCCAGTAAAACTGCCTGGCCCACGGCCGAACGCCAGCACGTCAAGCGCGGTCAGATCCAGCTGCTGCAACTGCAACAGCTCTTGTACCAGCGGTAAGATGCGTTGGGTGTGATCGCGCGGGGCGATTTCAAAGCGGGCATCGATCTGCTGCTGATTGAGCAGCGCGGCAGAACAGGCTTCTGTCGCCGTGTCCAGAGCTAAAATTCGGGCGGACATAACAACCTCTGAAAGTCAAAATGGCGCGCATCTTAACACAGCCTGGCACAAATTAGTGCTTCTCTGGCTGGCGGACGAAAGCGATGGCGCGCTGCAAATCGCGGGTACGCGGCGTGGGTGGCAGACTATTAAGGAACAACCCGCCGTACGGGCGCGACACCAGACGCTGATCGCAAATTACCAGCACGCCACGGTCTTCCGTGTCGCGGATTAAACGGCCAACGCCCTGCTTCAGGGTGATCACCGCATCCGGCAGTTGCACATCATTGAAGGGATCGCCGCCGCGTAAACGGCAATCTTCCATGCGCGCCTTCAGCAACGGATCTTCCGGCGAGGTAAAGGGCAACTTATCGATAATCACCAATGACAGCGCATCGCCACGCACATCAACGCCTTCCCAGAAACTGCTGGTCGCCACCAGTAAGGCGTTACCGGCTTCAAGGAACTGCTTCAGCAGCTGGCCTTTACTGGTTTCTCCTTGCAACAACACCGGCAAAGTCATCGAGGCGCGGAATTCGGCGGCCAGTTCGCGCATCATCTTGTGCGAAGTACAGAGGAAGAAGCAGCGTCCATTATTGGCATCGATCAGCGGTTTCATCATCTGTGCCAGCTTACGGGCACCGCCGGGTTGATTGGGTTCCGGCATATTGCGAGGTACACATAACAGCGCCTGCTGGGTGTAATCGAAAGGACTGTCGAGAATCATGGTGGTGGCTTTGTCGACGCCCAATCGGCTGGAGAAGTGGCTCATCTGCTCATTCACCGCCAGCGTGGCGGAGGTGAATACCCACGCTGCTTTACGGTTATCCATCACTTCACGAAAACGTTCGGCCACCGATAGCGGGGTTAACGCCAGCGTAAAGTGGCGGCTGGTGCATTCATACCAGTAGCTAAAGCCGGGTTCATCAATGGCGCGTAGACGTTTAAGGCGAGTGCGATACAGCGCGGCACGCTCGAATGCCGCGTCCAGCAACGCCGAGCGCCCCAGCGACAATTTAATCACGTCGTAGCAAAGCTCCAGCGCATCATCCAGTAGGGTCAACATGCGCATGATGTTGTTGTCGCTTAGCAGGTCACGCAGATTGCCGCGAAAACCCGGCTCGCCAAGTGTTAAGCGGAAATCCTGCGCGCACTGTGCCAGACGGTCGGCTGATTTCTGTAGCTGCTGCACGTCGCGCACCTCAGTGCGATAGGCAATAATGATATCTTTGGCGAGGTCCTGCAGTTGGCGGCTCGAAAGTTGCTGACCAAAGTATTGACTGGCGATATCGGGTAACTGATGCGCTTCATCGAAGATCATCACATCAGCCTCAGGAATCAGCTCGCCAAATCCGCCCTCTTTCACGACAAGATCGGCAAGGAACAGATGGTGGTTCACCACCACCACATCGGCATCCATGGCTTTTTTACGCGCTTTCACCACAAAGCAATCTTTGTAGAGCGGGCAATCGCTGCCAAGGCAGTTATCGTTAGTGCTGGTGACAAAGGGCCAGATCGGACTGTCTTCGGCGACGCCGGAGCAGCTGCTGACGTCACCATCCGAAGTTTGATTTGACCAGCTGCGCACGTTGATCAAATCCCCGAGCGCCTGCACGGTGAGATCGCCACCGGTTTGATTTTGCTGCTCCAGACGTTCGAGGCATAAATAATTGGAACGTCCCTTCAGCAGGGCAGTTTTACCGCTGAACTTCAGGGCACGAGCAATGGTGGGCAAATCGCGGTTATACAGCTGATCCTGTAGTGCTTTGGATCCGGTCGAGATAATGACCTTTTTTTTCGCACGCAATGCGGGTGCCAGATAGGCATAGGTTTTACCGGTACCTGTGCCGGCTTCGACCACCAGCTCACCGCCCTTCTTCACCGCTTCCATGACCGCTTGCGCCATTTCACGCTGCGCGGCACGCGGTTTGAAACCTGGAATAGCCTGCGCCAGCGCGCCATCAGCTGCAAAATCGTCTGCCACACATCCTCACCGATTGGTCAAAAACACTGTAATTATGTCAGGATTCCCCTGAGGCGACCACAACAGATGACAGCGCCCTACAGGATATGGCAGGCTAGCGCAGCGAAATTACAGGAGAACACCATGACCATTACGCGTATTGATCCCGCACCCCGCATGTCAGAAGCCGTTGTGCATAACCAGACCGTCTATTACACCAGCGTGCCAGAAAATCTGGATGACGATGCCGAAGCGCAAACCGCCAACGCGCTGGCGGTGATTGACGCGATTCTGACCCGAGTCGGATCAGACAAAAGTAAGATCCTTGATGCCACAATTTTCCTGGTCGATAAAGCTGACTTTCCGGCCATGAACCGTGCATGGGATGCGTGGGTTTCACCTGACAACGCGCCGGTGCGTTGCACCGTGCAAGCCGAGTTGATGAATCCGAAGTACAAAGTGGAAATCAAAATCATCGCCGCACTGTAACCCTTTCGGGCGTTATTCGTCTTCTTCGTCGTCTTCGAACATCGCCCGAATCGATTCACCCTGATAGCTCTGGCGGATCTCGTGTGCCACCTGCGCAATCGCCTGACCACTCGCCATGCCACCCGCCATCAATTCCTGGATACGTTCCACAGCTTGCTGCTGCTGTTCATGAGATAAAGCCGGAAGACCTGTAAACATTATTTGCTCCTGGTGCAAAAGGGGACGCATTATTCCATGAGGAACAAACAGGTGCCAGCGACAAAAAAATGTGCCAGGCTACGCGCCTGCTTGTTGGATTAATTAGCCCGATGATCGTAAAAACCCTTAACCTGAAGTATACGCCGGATGCGCTGTTGCACCGTTTTTCTGCGCTTGCTCATCGTCCCTGGGCGATGTTGCTCACCTCTGGCCATGCCGACCATGCCGATAATCGTTTTGACATTTTAACGGCGGATCCCCGTGCCACGCTTACCACGCGTGGCGAGATGACGGAAATCGACTGTGATGGCAAGGTGATCCTCTCCGCCGATGATCCAATGCACCTGGTGCAGCAACAGTGCGAAATGCTGGGCGCGACGCCACTGTTTGATGCTGATCTGCCTTTCCAGGGCGGCGCGCTGGGTTTGTTTGGTTATGATCTGGGACGCCGCTTTGAAATCTTACCGCAGCGCGCTGAGCAGGATCTGACAACGCCGGATATGGCAGTCGGCATCTACGATTGGGCTTTGATCGCGGATCATCATCAGCAAAAACTCACCCTGATTTCACTCACCGATGCCGGGCAACGCTGGCAGTGGCTGCAGGCGCAGGCGATTCCGCAGCCTAAAGCTTTTGCGCTCACCAGCGACTGGCAGTCAAACCTTAGTTATGATGAATACGCCGCGCGTTTTGCACAGGTTCAACATTACATTCAGGCCGGTGATTGCTATCAGGTGAATCTGGCGCAACGCTTTCAGGCTCGCTATCACGGCGACGAGTGGCTGGCCTTTTTACGACTCAACCGCGCCAACCGCGCGCCCTTCAGTGCATTTATCCGCTTGCCTAAGAGCGTCATTCTTAGCCTGTCACCGGAACGCTTTCTCTCATTGCAGCAGCAGGAGATTGAGACCCGACCAATTAAGGGTACTTTGCCACGCTTAGCCGATCCAGAAGCCGATCGCTTGCAGGCGGAGATACTGGCCCATGCGGGAAAAGATCGCGCCGAGAACCTGATGATTGTCGATTTGCTGCGCAATGACATTGGCCGCGTGGCAGAACCTGGTAGCGTTAGCGTCCCTGAGTTGTTTGTGGTAGAACCTTTCCCGGCGGTGCATCATCTGGTGAGCACAGTACGAGCGCGACTACCTCAACATCTCGGCGCAACCGATCTCCTGCGCGCCTGTTTCCCCGGCGGCTCCATTACCGGTGCACCAAAAATTCGCGCGATGGAGATTATTGAGGAACTGGAACCGCAGCGCCGCAATGCCTGGTGTGGCAGTATCGGGTATATCAGCCTTTGCGGTCGTATGGATACCAGCATCACTATCCGCACGTTAATCGCTGAAAATCAGCATCTTTATTGTGCGGCAGGTGGTGGCCTGGTGGCGGACAGCGATGTGGAGCTGGAATATCAGGAGACCTTCCACAAGGTCAATCGTATCTTGCCCAGCCTGAGCGGCGAGGTTTAAATGAGCCTGACGCTTGACCAGTTCCTGAACCGCTTCGTGCTGCAGCCTCCTCTGAGCGCATCCAAAAGCGTGATCAGCGGCCGGCGAGCGGCCGTGTTGGTACCGGTGATCGACGGTGCTGAACCGGGGTTACTGCTGACGCGTCGCTCATCACACCTGCGTAAGCATGCGGGCCAGGTCGCGTTCCCCGGCGGCATGCAGGATGCAACGGATGATTCGCTGATCCACACCGCACTGCGTGAGGCCGAAGAAGAAGTCGGCATTCACCCCGCCATGGTTAGCGTCGTGGGTGTGTTACCGCCCGTGACCAGCAGCACCGGTTTTGCCGTCACGCCGGTGGTCGGCATTATTCCAGCGGACCTGCCTCTCAATATTAATCCTGACGAAGTGGAAAGCACCTTCGCGATGCCGCTGGCAGAAGCCCTGCGTCTCAGTCGCTACAGTGGACTCACCTTGCGCCGTGGTCATCGTCAGCATCAGGTGTGGTTATCGTGGTATGAGGATTATTTTATCTGGGGCATGACTGCCGGGATTATTCGCGCGTTAAGTCAACAAATCGCCCTTCCCTGAGTTCCGCGCTGCATGTTACTTCCGCCATAAACTCGATCCACTTCACAACCGCAGAATGGGATAACTATTTCTGTGGCTTATAATTAGTTTATTTCATGCGAAAAGCTGCTCGCTGAGTCACGCGGACGATTACTATTAGCCGCATAAACGGCCTCAGCCGTACAGAATAAGATTTGTGAGGAGTGTCACCGGTGATTAGTGTTTTTGACATGTTCAAAGTGGGCATTGGCCCATCCAGTTCACATACCGTAGGTCCGATGAAAGCGGGCAAGCAGTTTGTTGATCTGCTGGCCGAACAGGGCAAATTGCAAGACGTGACGCGCATTGCCGTCGACGTCTATGGCTCGCTGTCGCTCACAGGTAAAGGTCACCATACCGATATCGCCATCATTATGGGGCTGGCCGGCTTTGAGCCCGCCACCGTGGATATCGATAGCATTCCCGCTTTTATTAAAGACGTCGAGCAGCGCGAGCGCCTGCTGCTGGCGAACGGTGCACGTGAAGTCGACTTCCCACGCGAAGGCGGCATGGTGTTCCGCAGTGAAAATCTGTCGTTGCATGAAAACGGCATGACGGTTTTCGCCTTTGCCGGCGATCTGCTGATCCTGACCAAGACCTACTACTCGATTGGCGGCGGATTTATCGTTGATGAAGAGCATTTCGGCCAATCCGTACTGGATGAGGTCTCGGTGCCGTATGCGTTCAACTCTGCCAAAGAGTTGTTGAGCCACTGCCATGAAAGTGGATTGTCCCTTTCCGGTTTGGTGATGAAGAATGAGCTGGCGCTGCACAGCCGTGAAGACATTTATGCCTATTTCGGCAACGTCTGGCAAACCATGCAGGCCTGTATCGATCGCGGCTTAAATACGGAAGGCGTATTGCCGGGTCCACTGCGCGTGCCGCGCCGCGCTGCCTCGTTGCGTCGTTTACTGGTTTCTTCTTCCAAGCACTCCAATGACCCGATGAACGTGATTGATTGGGTCAACATGTTTGCCTTAGCGGTGAATGAAGAAAATGCCGCCGGTGGACGTGTGGTCACCGCGCCAACCAACGGCGCCTGCGGTATCGTCCCTGCGGTGCTGGCCTATTACGATCACTTTATTGAGACCGTGACGCCGGACATCTTCATCCGTTACTTCCTGGCCTCGGGTGCCATTGGCGTGTTGTATAAAATGAATGCCTCGATTTCAGGTGCTGAGGTGGGCTGTCAGGGCGAAGTCGGTGTGGCCTGTTCGATGGCTGCCGCTGGCCTGGCGGAGTTACTCGGCGCCAGCCCGGAGCAGGTGTGTGTCGCCGCTGAAATCGGTATGGAACATAACCTGGGATTAACCTGTGATCCGGTGGCAGGTCAGGTGCAGGTGCCGTGCATCGAACGTAATGCTATCGCCTCAGTGAAAGCCATCAATGCCGCGCGCATGGCGTTACGCCGTACCAGTGAACCACGTGTTTCACTGGATAAGGTGATCGAAACCATGTACGAAACCGGTAAAGACATGAATGCCAAGTATCGTGAAACCTCACGCGGCGGTCTGGCGATCAAAGTTCAATGTGATTGACCAGATGTGTTGAAAAAATAATCAATTGGATTTTTTTCTGCATCTCACGCTACCTCCCTGTGAGTAAACCAGATACATTAATTTGCGCGCGGCCCTTAGTGGCCGCGCTGTTTTTTAGTGCCGCTTTTTTTCTCTGCGGTGCGCTAAACCTGGCCGCCTCAATGCCGATAACCTACACGTTAATTTGGCTTCAATTTTTGTTTTGCAAGGTGGTTACTGATGCTCATTCCCCAGCAATTTGTCGGTCAATTTCGCCGTAAGCGTTTGCTTATCGCGTTGGTGATCGCGGCGCTGGTTCTGATTCTCACGCTGACTTTTCGTTATATCGAAGAGAAATCGCGTATTGAGCAGCAGTCCCTGAATTTTGCCAGTCGCGCCATTGAGCGCTTTGACCGCATGTTCTCCCCGCTGGATGTCTCCGCCAACAACACGCTTGGGCTGGTTGGCGTGCCTTGCGCACAAGTTCGCTATCCGTTAATCGAAAAGATTTCTTCATTGCAGACCGTGCGCACCATCCTGCTGGTGCAGGATGACAGTATTTACTGCTCCAGTATTTACGGCCCGCGCAATATTTCGTTTAGCCAGACCTATCCAGAGTTGGCGATTAATAATCAGCGCATGATGCTGACCACCGATAATTATCTGCTGAAAGGCTCACCGGTCTTGCTGCTGTGGACACCCAAATCGCTGGATAATCGCGATGGGCTGCTGCAGGTTATCAATGTGGAATTGATGACAAATTATCTGCTGGAGCCGCAGTTACCCTGGGTCGAACGGGCTATTTTTAATGTCGGCGGACAGAGTCTGGAATATGGCAATCCGCTGATCGAAGAGACCGAGCCATCGGAAGATGAAGTGGCTTTCGATCAGGCTTCACTGCGTTACCCCTACAGCATTACCTTGTATGGCCCTTCTCCGGCACGTCTGGCGTTGCATACGCTGCCTTCCCAATTGCCGCTCGCAGTGTTGCTGAGCTTGCTGATGGGTTATATCGTTTGGTTAGCCACCGCGAACCGCATGAGCCTCAGCTGGCAAATCAGCTATGGCATTACCGCGAATGAATTTATGGTTTACTGTCAGCCGCTGATCAATGCCAAAAGTGGTGAGTGCGATGGCATGGAGTTGCTGTTGCGCTGGCACAATGCGCGTCAAGGCTGGGTTGCGCCGGATGTGTTTATCCCGCTAGCCGAGCGCCAGAACCTGATAGCACCACTGACGCGCTTTGTGTTAGCTAAAGTGGTAGATGAGTTACCTAACCTGCCGCAATGTTCTTCTTTCCATATTGCGATTAACGTTGCCGCCAGCCATTTCCGCGATCGTGCGATTGTCGAGGATCTGCAAAGTATCTGGTGGCCCGCTAACCCGCTGCCGAAGCTGGTGGTCGAGTTGACCGAGCGCGATGCGCTGCCGGTGATCGATCAATCCGTGGTGTCGCAGTTGCATGAGATCGGCGTGCGCCTGGCGATTGACGATTTCGGTACCGGACACAGTTCCCTCGCCTACCTGAAAGACCTGAAGCCAGACGTGCTGAAAATTGACAAGATTTTCACTGCGGCCATCGGTACCGACGCGATTAACGCCACGGTGACAGATATGGTGATTTCGCTGGCGCAGCGTTTGAACATTGCGTTAGTGGCTGAGGGTGTGGAAACCGCGGAGCAGGCACACTATCTGCGTGAGCGCGGCGTGGATCATTTACAGGGCTATTATTACGCCCGTCCAATGCCCATCGAAGATTTCCCTGTGTGGCTGGAGCAGCATCAGGCGCATTTGAGGGCCTGATGTTGGGTAGGGTTGTTGTGTCTGATGCTGGGTTGGATTGCTCTGTTTGATGGTGCGTTCGATTGCTGTGTTTCATGATGCGTTCGATTGCTGTGTCTGAGGGTGCGTTCCAGCCAGTAAAGGGGGATGTTCCGTAAAGACGGCGTGAATACATCCCTGTAGCCTCGGACGCCGCATCCCTGCGGCGTACGCTTTACTCCTCATCCCCCTTTACCGGCTTCATGTGGCATTTTTGCGGTCTGTACAACGCTGTACCTGGATTAGGTCAATCGCGTGGAGCGTTTAACATACTCGTTCATGACCTATTCCTCAGAGAAAGTGTGGAAGGTGTCAACGCCATTCAGGGCGAAACACATACTGGTTAATCACATCTTCCTAAGTGAGTGAGTAAAATGTGCCAACGCTATTTAGGACGGGTCACAGAAATACAAAAGGCCGATATCGTGGATATCGGCCTTTACGATGACAATTAACTTAGCGCTTACGCCTCATGCTCTTCATCTTCATGCGGCTTATCTTTGGTTACGCGCACCAGGTCGATACGGTAATCGGTAGCCTCAATGATTTGGAAGTGCAGCGGCGGCAGGTCGATGATCTCACCAGGCTGCGGCAGTTGGCCTTTCTGGGCAATCAACAGACCCGCCAGCGAGGCATGATCTTCTTCCCGATCCACCAGCTCATGGTGGTCGAGCAACTGCTGCAGTGAGTGCAGATCGGTACCACCCTTCACCAACCAGCCATCACCGTCCGCGATAATATCGGGCGTTTCATCTTCATCCGGGAACTCACCGGCAATCGCTTCCAGCACGTCCAGTGGGGTAATCAAACCTTGCACCACACCAAATTCGTTGGTGACGATGACAAAGCTGCCTTTAGCGCGGCGCAGTACGCCCAGCAGGTTGATCGGATCCAGCGTTTCAGGCACCACTATCGCCGGAGTGGTAGCAGCAAACGTCGCCACGTCCATACCATGCTCCAGCGCCACCAGCAGTTCTTTGGCACGCACCACGCCGATGATCTCATCCAGCTCACCGCGACATACCGGGAACAAACTGTGCGGCGTGTCGAGGAGCTGAATACGGATTTCATCCACCGGACGTTCAGCATCAACCCATGAGATATTGCCGCGTGGCGTCATGATGCTACGAATGGAGCGCTGTGACAGCGTCAACACGCCGTTGATCATATAACGCTCTTCGTCTTTAAATGCTTCCTGTGGCATCGCCTGCGTCAGCGAAGCTTCTTCAGTGGTCACCGGCTGATGACGCTGGCGACCGCCCATCAGGCGCAAGATCGCTTCAGCCGTACGTTCTCGCATCGGCCGATGTTCCTGATGGCGAATAAAGTTACGACGCGCAATTTGGTTGAACAGCTCAATCACAATCGAGAAGCCAATTGCAGCGTACAGATAGCCTTTCGGAATGTGGAAACCGAAGCCTTCCGCCACCAATGACAAACCAATCATCAGCAGGAAGCTTAAGCACAGCACCACGACCGTCGGATGGGCATTGACGAAGTTGGTCAACGGCTTCGAGGCCAACAGCATCACACCCATGGCAATCACCACGGCGGTCATCATCACCGGCAGATGGTTGACCATCCCCACTGCGGTAATCACCGCATCAAGCGAGAATACTGCGTCCAGCACCACAATCTGGATCACCACGGCCCAGAAGCTGGCATAACCTTTGTTGCCCTGATGTTCCATGCCGCGGTTTTCCAACCGCTCATGCAGTTCCATGGTTCCCTTGAATAACAGGAACAAACCACCGAACAACAGAATTAAATCTCGCCCGGAAAAACTGAAATCGCCTACGCTGAATAGGGGTCGCGTCAATGTCACGATCCAGGAAATCAGCGACAGCAGGCCCAATCGCATCACGAGAGCGAGTGACAGACCAATCAGACGCGCTTTATCACGCTGTTTCGGTGGCAACTTGTCCGCCAGGATGGCGATGAACACCAGGTTGTCGATGCCGAGAACGATCTCCAGCACGATCAGCGTTAGCAAACCCGCCCAAATTGAGGGGTCGAAGAGAAATTCCATCAATGACTCCTTACAACACAGAGGGGCGAACGAGATTGAGCCTGCGCGGTGAAGCGAGACGAGAGATCGTTAGCAAATGAGGTCACGCTGAAGAGCGTTGTAGTGTGCGCCAGAAAGCGCTGAGAACATGTTGAGCGACGTCGGTGACGGTCCATATAGGTGAGCTGAAGCCCGATACTCCTGAATATTAAACAGAACGCTAATGTATCAGTTACATCAACAACGTCAAAAAATTTTATTACATTTACAAACAACTGCACAAACGCAGGAATAACGAACATAAATGCAATTTTGCAGCGTTACGCTCGAAATAGCTGACAAACATCACATAAATTATTTTTTCGCACACTAAAATAAATCGCGACCTTACTGCTGTGCAGCGGACAGTTTCGGAACATTTATTGATGCGACTCTTCATCTTAGACCCAAACGATCCACCTGAATCAACAACGGTAATTCTCAATGATTCCCGGCAATGCCAGAGAATCTCTCATGCGAACGGAGGTAGCAAGTGACCATTGCTATTGTAATTGGTACACATGGCTGGGCGGCAGAACAGCTGCTTAAAACAGCAGAAATGTTGTTGGGTGAGCAGGAAAATGTCGGATGGATTGATTTCGTGCCCGGCGAAAATGCAGAAACGCTAATCGAAAAGTATCAGGCGAGACTGGCAGAACTCGACACGTCGAAAGGCGTACTGTTCCTGGTGGATACCTGGGGTGGCAGCCCATTCAACGCGGCGAGCCGCATTGTAGTGGACAAGCCGGATTATGATGTCATCGCCGGCGTCAATATTCCGATGCTGGTAGAAACCCTGATGGGACGTGATGACAACCCATCCTTTGAGGAATTGATTCATATTGCCGTGGAAGCCGGCCGCGAAGGTGTTAAAGCCCTCAAGACCGAAACCCCTACCCCGGAAGCTGCAGCACCCGTTGCCGCACAAGCCCCGGCGCAACCGCAAAAGCCTTTGGCACCGGGCGAGCACATGAAGATCGGCCTGGCGCGCATCGATGACCGTTTAATTCACGGCCAGGTGGCAACCCGCTGGACCAAAGAGACCAACGTGACTCGCATCATCGTCGTCAGTGATGAAGTGGCTAATGACCATGTGCGTAAAACGCTGCTGACGCAGGTGGCCCCTCCTGGCGTGACCGCACACGTGGTGGATATTGCCAAGATGATCCGCGTGTGGAACAACCCGAAATATGGCCGTGACCGCGTGATGCTGCTGTTTACCAATCCTACCGATGTGGAACGGATTGTTGAACAAGGCGTGGATATCAAGTCGGTCAACATCGGCGGCATGGCATTCAAACAGGGTAAAACCCAGGTCAACAACGCAGTTTCGGTCGATCAGAAGGACATTGAAGCCTTCCGTAAACTGAATGAACGCGGTATTGAGTTGGAAGTGCGTAAAGTTTCAAACGACCCAAGACTGAAAATGATGGACCTGATTGCCAAGGTCAATCAGTAGTTCGCTTTTGCCTGCGCTGGCGGGCGAATACTTGAGACCTTGCTGAGGAGAAAAGCAATGGAAATAACCACGCTACAAATCATCCTGATATTTATTGTGGCTTGTATTGCCGGGATGGGTTCGATTCTTGATGAGTTCCAGTTCCACCGTCCACTGGTGGCCTGTACCTTGATTGGTGCGGTTCTGGGTGACATGAAAACCGGTATCATCATCGGTGGTACCCTGGAAATGATCGCGCTGGGCTGGATGAACATCGGTGCGGCGGTTGCACCCGATGCGGCACTGGCCTCCATCATTTCGACCATTCTGGTTATCGCAGGTGGCCAAAGTGTTGGTGCGGGTATCGCACTGGCGATTCCACTGGCGGCAGCCGGCCAGGTTCTGACCATCATCGTCCGTACCATCACCGTTGCCTTCCAGCACGCTGCCGATAAGGCCGCCGAGAAAGGCAATCTGAGCGCCATCAGCTGGATCCACGTCTCCGCACTGGTATTGCAGGCGATGCGTATTGCAATTCCAGCCCTGATTGTGGCGATTTCAGTGGGTACCAGCGTGGTACAGGAACTGTTGAGCTCCATTCCAGAAGTGGTCACCAACGGTCTGAACATCGCCGGTGGCATGATCGTGGTGGTCGGTTACGCGATGGTCATCAACATGATGCGCGCAGGCTACCTGATGCCGTTCTTCTATCTGGGCTTTGTGACGGCGGCCTTTACCAACTTCAACCTGGTTGCTCTGGGCGTGATTGGTGTGGTCATGGCGGTGCTGTATATCCAGCTGGCGCCGAAATATAACCGTACAGCAGGCGCGGCCGCTGCCGGCCCTGCACACAATGACCTCGACAACGAACTCGATTAGGAACAGGTGAAATCATGGTTGATACAACTAACACGCAAAAGAAACTCACCCCGAGCGATGTCCGTGGTGTGTTCATCCGCTCTAACCTGTTTCAGGGTTCATGGAACTTTGAACGTATGCAGGCGCTGGGCTTCTGCTTCTCAATGGTGCCGGTGATTCGTCGCCTCTATCCTGAGAACAACGACGATCGTAAACAGGCGATTAAGCGTCATCTGGAATTCTTTAATACCCATCCATACGTGGCAGCACCGGTGCTCGGCGTTACCATGGCGATGGAAGAGCAGCGTGCTAACGGCGCGGCGATTGATGATGCCGCGATTAACGGCATTAAAGTCGGCCTGATGGGACCGCTGGCGGGGGTGGGCGACCCGATCTTCTGGGGTACCGTTCGCCCGGTGTTTGCTGCACTCGGTGCCGGTATCGCGATGAGCGGCAGCTTGCTCGGTCCCCTGCTGTTCTTCATTCTGTTTAACGCCGTGCGTATGCTGACGCGTTATTACGGTGTGGCGTATGGTTATCGCAAAGGCGTGGATATCGTCAGCGATATGGGTGGCGGCTTCCTGCAAAAGCTCACGGAGGGGGCGTCGATTCTCGGCCTGTTTGTCATGGGGGCGCTGGTCAACAAGTGGACACACGTGAACGTGCCGCTTGTGGTGTCCCGCATTACCGATCACACCGGCAAAACCACCGTGACCACCGTTCAATCGATCCTCGATCAGCTGATGCCGGGCTTAATCCCGCTGCTGCTGACCTTCGGCTGTATGTGGCTGCTGCGCCGTAAAGTTAACGCACTGTGGATTATCGTGGGCTTCTTTGCCCTGGGTATCTTTGGTTACTGGATCGGCCTGCTCGGTCTGTAATCATCTCGCCGGGGGCTTCGGCTCCCGGCAGTTTTCAGCGAAGTTACCTGAGCGCCAACGTTGAGGTAAATTCGGTTGAGGAAGAAAATGTAATGTCACTGACTGACGCTCTGATTGCCCTGCTGATCATCGCTTTCGCCCTGTTCGCAATTTACGATGACGCTATCCTGCCGCGGCGCAAGGGGCCGACCAAATTGCGTGTCGCGCTGCGTCGTCGCCATAAGATCGACAGCGGCATTTTTATCGTGTTGCTGCTGATTTTGCTGTGGAATAACGTCAGCAACCATGGCCCGCAGCTCACCACCACGCTGCTGATGGTGCTGTGCTTTATGGCAATCTGGCTGTTCTGGCTACGCACGCCGAAACTGTTGATGAAGACAGAGGGACTGTTCTTCGGCAGCGTGTGGATCGACTATCGTCGTATTCAAAGTATGAACTTGTCTGAGGATGGCATTTTAGTCATGCAACTGGAACAGCGTCGCCTGCTGATTGCTGTGCAACAGCTCGACGACCTGGAACGTATCTACAATACGCTGGTGGAAGCGCGTTAAGTGCGCTGCCATAGCGTCAGCATGAAGTCGGCATCGCAGCTAAAGCTATCGGCTGCCACCAGCTGTTGCCAGACTTCTTCGCGCGCGCGCCAGGCAAAAGGCGTCATCTGCAGCAAGCTCACCGCTTCGGCCCCATTTAACGTCATCTCATAACGCAGATTGTGTTGCCCGACCTGGCTAAAACCTTCGTAAGCCTTTTCTTCTGCCGCGTGCAGCTGCACTTCACGATAAATCAGCGCCTTGAACTGCTGCAGATGATGTGGACCCGGCGTCACCGTCAGCAGATAGCCGCCCGTTTTCACCACCCGGTTCAGTTCGGTTTCATTACAGGGAGCATAGATGCGCACAATGCCCTCCAGCGATGCATCAGCAAAGGGTAAACGCTGGCTGGAGGCGACACAAAATTTCACCGTGCGATAACGTTTAGCCGCCATGCGAATCGCCGCTTTCGCCACATCCAGGCCAAACAACTGCGCCTGCGGAAGGGCTTCTGCCATTGCTGCGGTGTAGTAACCCTCGCCACAGCCAATATCCAATACCTGTGCCGCCTGGCCATTCAGGCGCTGTGCCAGATGTTGCGCCACTGCATCGCGTAATGGCTGATAGTGGCCGGCATCAAGAAATGCGCGACGTGCCAGCAGCATTTCCGCACTGTCACCCGGTTCCTTTGAGCCTTTATGCTGCACCGGCAACAAATTAACGTACCCTTCTTTAGCCTGATCGAATTGGTGACCTGCATCGCAGCGGAAGCTGTTGGCTTGCTGGTGCAAATGTTGCTGGCAAAGGGGGCAAATCAAAGACATAGACAACTCCGGGTTCACGATTCGCGCGCAGTTTACCCTGATCGTCTGGCAACAGAAAGGATAAAAGAAAAGCCCCGGTCAGAGACCAGGGCTTTACAATTCGTGTCAGCGGCGCATGGCACCGAGTCTGAGAACGAAATCAGATAGCAGTAACGTTTACTGCAGCTGGACCTTTCTGGCCGTCCTGAATTTCGAACTCAACAGCCTGGCCTTCAGCCAGAGTTTTGAAGCCGTTACCCTGGATTGCAGAGAAGTGTACGAACACGTCTTTGCTGCCGTCAGCAGGAGTAATGAAACCAAAACCTTTAGACTCGTTGAACCACTTAACCTGACCTTTAATCTTTGCCATTTTTGCAAATTCCTTTGATTGTTTATATTGCCCGAAGGCAGTCTTACAGATAAACCAGAGACGTTACTGAATGAGGCACTAATTTAAGGTTCGGCAAGGAAGCGGAATTCAACGTCAACGTCTTTACTCGTAACTTCTTTACTGAAGATGCCATACATAAACAGAACTGTACCTCGTTTGACCCAAGAGTCGTTATCACATATTCGCAAATTAATGGCAAGCCATTTTTAAACGGTGATCGACATGACGCACATAATTGGCCGTTGCTCTGCACTCTTCTGCCATTAGCATATTGACAGATGACGGAATAACTGCACAAAAAAATGTTATTTGTCAGAGTAGTTAGCGCCAGTACTTACATTAGTCAAGCGTAGCGACGCAATCTAAACCAGCACAATTAAAGCGGTCAAGGCTACGCAAAAAGTATTGCATTAATATGGCATTGATAAAATATTTCGCCAAAAAATTAACGTGGAATGCAACATTCGTGCGCTGAGCAAAAGTTGTACAATCCGATTTATTAAGTACAAGTCATTAATTGTTTTGCACCAAAATCAGGAAAATATAAGCGCTCTTGCCCCAAATATATGCACGCTCGTTTTGGCGGTTATCTTATTTTTAACTAACGACTCTACAATTAAATGTTAAAAAAACGCACTGCGACGCTTGATTTAACAAATCGGGCTTAGGACACATCTGAATCACTATTCTGCAAGCTTCGGCTGGTGCCTATTCTCCATGGCATAAAGCGTGAGTCCCCTTCTCCCGCGGATTGCATTGCTTGCGCCAAAGCGGCAGGAGGTTCATCTAAAGGATCATCCGCCAGTTCAAACACACCCCAGTGGATCGGCAGCGTTAACGGACGCCCTATCGCCTGCCATAAACGCACCGCCTGATCGGGGTCCATATGTTGACCGCGCATGAACCATTTTGGTGCATAAGCGCCAATGGGCAACGCGGCAAGATTAAAGGGCCCGAGACGTTCAGCAATTTCTAACAGGTTTTCGCTATAGCCACTGTCACCTGAAAACCAAAAATTCACACTCTGGTTTCGCACCACCCAGCCACACCACAGTGAGCGATTACGATCCCAGAAAGTTCGCATGCTCCAGTGCCGCGCGGGTACGGCAGTCAGCGTCACTCCTGCGATATCAATGGATTGCCACCAGTCGCGTTCGGTGACATGACGCACGCCACGTTTGCGACACCAGGTTCCCATACCCAGCGGCACAACAAATTGCGCATCCGGGAAACGACGTGCGATGCGCTTTACCGTAGGTCGATCGAGATGGTCGTAGTGATTGTGCGAAATCAGTACCACGTCGAGATGTGGCAACTGTGCAATATGGAGCGGAGCGGGCGTTTTACGCTGTGGTCCAGCAAACGGCAGCGGTGAAGCACGCGCAGAGAGTGCCGGATCGATGAGAATATAGCGGCGATTGAGCCGCATCAACACGGCGGCATGACCTAACCACCAGACGCGATCGTCATCACCGCCCAGATCGCTTTCCTGATACCAGCGGGCAATGAATGCCGGATAACCGGCCTGAGGCGGCAGCGGCAAATGGTCCGCTTTGCGCTCCCGCCGCCAGCGCTGCAAATCCCCTGGCTGGCGCAATTCCGGTTCCGGATTGCGGAAACCTTCTGGCGTGTGATGCGCCAGCGTTGCGTCGTACCAGGGATTTTGCCAGGCCATTACTGCTCCATCATGTGTTTAACGTTCTGGAATCATACGGATGAAGTCGCGCTGTTCTACGGCGTCTTCTTCCTCCTGCTGTTTTGCTGTGGCAGGTTGAGCATCCGCCAGGCGGCGCAACAATGCATTCTGTTTTTTCTGCTCTTCCAGCAGAGCTTCCAGCAAACGAATCTGTTCACTGGCGCGCATGCTGGCCCGGTTAACGAAGAACCAGGCTATCAAGGCCACAACAATAATGATGGCCAGTACACCATAACTGAACAGCGGACTGGTATTTGCGGCTAACTCGTTCATAACTGCCTCTATTGTCAAACATAAAACACTTACACCGCCGCTGATTCTACTCGTTGTGTGCGGAAAAGATAATGGTTGCCGGTGGAAAGCAGATTATCCCGCATCTTGATGGCTTTCAGTTATCTCTGATCGATTTCATGAGCAGGACGCGTCATGCTGCAACTATAGAAATCGCAGCGACTTCAGGATAGCTGCGTTGTGTATCACAAGGAGATAAAATGAAATTATTCATTCGGGCGATAATCGTGGTGGCAGTGGTCTGGTTAGGGATGCTGTTTACCGGCTATGGCGTACTGACCGGAAGCAACAAAAACGCCGCTGGACTGGGCTTACAGTGTAGCTATCTCACTGCACGCGGCATGATCACCGCGCAATATCTGCATACCGACAGCGGTATTGTGGGTGTCACCGATTGTCCACTGCTGAAGAAAAGTGGCGAAGTGGTAGATAATTAGTGACTCAAACGGGCTGGCGACAGCCCGTTCTGCTATTCAGAATGGGTAGTCGTGGTAACCCAACTGGTCGGAAATATTGCGCGCGGCACGATGCAGCATCGCCACATACTCGTTTTTTGCTTCTTCAGAGAATCGGATTGTCGGGAACGAGATGCTCAATCCCGCGATCACCACGCCGAAGCGGTCGAAAACCGGCACAGCGATACAGCGTAAGCCCTCTTCC
The DNA here is from genome assembly GCF_009829935.1 of Pantoea sp. Seng. Taxonomy (NCBI): domain Bacteria; kingdom Pseudomonadati; phylum Pseudomonadota; class Gammaproteobacteria; order Enterobacterales; family Erwiniaceae; genus Pantoea; species Pantoea sp. Seng. The sequence continues at coordinate 173,399 of NZ_SZZV01000010.1, forward strand.
TGCTCTTCATTATCTTCACCGAAACCCTGCACTTTTACCTGATCTAATACTTCAAGCAGCGCTTCAGCACTGACGATGGTGTTGGCGGTACTGCGACGAAACTCGACTTCGCTCAGGATTGCCTGAACTTCAGTGCGATCGCGCCATGCCAGTAACACTTTACCGATGGCGGTGGTATGCAGCGGGTTACGACGCCCGATGCGCGAGTACATGCGCAGGTTATACAGCGAATCAATTTTATGGATATAGACAATGCTGTCTTCTTCCAGCGCACCCAGGTGGATGGTTTCTTTGGTCAAACGCGACAGTTCTCGCATTTCGACATCGGCACTACGAATCAGGTCGACGTTTTGTAGTGCCCTGGCACCCAATTCAAACAGCTTTAGCGTCAGCGAATATTTTTCACTTTCCCCTTCCTGCGCTACGTAACCCAATGATTTCATGGTTTGCAGAAAGCGGTAAACCGTGCTTTTTGACATCATCACGCGTTGCGACAGCTCGGTGATACCATGATCACGATCTTCGCCTAACGCCTGCAAAATGCCGAACACTTTCATTACCGAAGAGACGGAGTCTGGCTGTTTATCGTTATCGCTGCTCGCCATTGCGCGTATCCTTTTTTGACGGTGTTTCAAAAAAAACGGAACAGAAGCGCCAGTATATGCGTTTCAGCCCAACGGCGGCAACGACTGGCAATCTGCGACACATTCCTTCGTAATTTTTTGTCAATGAATGCGGTGCTTTCCGTCACAAAATTGATTAGCATGATGATATTCACTTCCTTCATTTATTTCATTTATGTCCCCTACAGTCTCTCAGGATGGATTACCTGTTCCGCAGCGGTACGGCGCGATTATCACTATTGCGTTAGGCATCATGATGGCAGTGCTGGATGGCGCCATTGCTAACGTTGCGTTACCCACCATTGCACGCGAACTGAATGCCAGTCCGGCGGAATCAATCTGGATTGTTAACGCCTACCAAATCGCCATTGTTATCTCGTTACTGTCGCTCTCCTTTCTGGGCGATATGCTGGGTTATCGCCGTGTTTATCAGGTAGGGCTGGCGTTGTTTATCGCCACTTCACTGTTCTGCGCCCTCTCCTCTTCACTCAATATGCTTACCGTGGCGCGTATCCTGCAGGGTTTTGGCGGCGCGGCACTGATGAGTGTGAACACAGCGCTGATTCGTATTATCTATCCGCAGCGTTTTCTCGGCCGCGGTATGGCGATTAACTCGCTGATCGTCGCGGTGTCGAGCGCTGCGGGCCCAACGGTGGCAGCCGCGATTCTCTCCATCGCCAGCTGGAAATGGTTATTCCTGATCAACGTGCCGCTGGGCATTGTGGCACTGTGGCTGGCGCTGCGTTTTCTGCCAGATAACACACAGAAAGCTAAACAGCAGAAGTTCGATGTTCCCAGTGCCATCATGAACGCCCTGTTCTTTGGCCTGCTCATATCGGCCCTCAGCGGGTTCTCACAGGGGCAGGACCACTGGCTCATTCTGGCTGAAGTCGTCGCACTGGTGTTGGTCGGCGTGGTGTTTGTTCGTCGCCAGTTGGCGATGCCAGTGCCGCTACTGCCGGTGGATTTGCTGCGCATCCCCATTTTTTCGTTGTCGATGTGCACTTCGATTTGCTCGTTCTGTGCGCAGATGCTGGCTATGGTTTCGCTGCCATTCTTCCTGCAAAACGTGCTGGGACGGGATGAAGTGGCAACCGGGTTGCTGCTCACACCCTGGCCGCTGGCCACCATGGTGCTGGCCCCCATTGCTGGCCGGTTGATTGAGAAAGTCCATGCGGGATTATTGGGTGGCCTGGGGCTGGCAATGTTTGCGGCGGGTCTGTTCTTACTGGCACTGCTGCCTTCACAACCCACCGATATTGATATTATCTGGCGAATGATGCTTTGCGGTGCGGGCTTTGGCCTGTTCCAGTCTCCAAATAATCACACGATTATCTCCTCTGCCCCGCGCCATCGCAGCGGTGGCGCCAGCGGTATGTTAGGGACGGCGCGTTTGGTCGGTCAGAGCAGCGGTGCAGCATTGGTTGCATTGATGTTCAATCTCTTTAACGACAGCGGAACACATGCATCACTGGTTCTGGCGGGTAGTTTCGCCACGGTGGCAGCCGTCGTCAGTATGTCTCGGATGACGCAATCGAGTCAGACGGTGAAGTCATAAAACAACAAAGGTGCCCAATTGGGCACCTTTGTTTATTGCAACAGCCAAACCATTATTTCAGATAGTCACCGTTACGCAGCGCTTCAATACGCTTATCGAGCGGCGGATGCGACATAAACAATTCGCTCAACGATTTGCTTTTGCCGTTAATGCAGAATGCCATCATGCTGCTTGGCTCCTGCGGCTCGTAGCTGGTTTTCAAACGCTGCAGAGCGGCAATCATCTTCTCGCGGCCCACCAGTTTGGCTGAACCTGCATCCGCGTGGAATTCACGGTAACGTGAGAACCACATGGTGATGATGCTGGCGAGAATGCCGAACACCAGTTCCAGCACGGTCGCGACCGCAAAATAGACCAGCGGGTTACCGTTGCTGCTCTCTTCACCGTCACGGTTACCCGACAGGAAGCCCGATGCTACCTGCGCGATAATACGCGAAATGAAGATCACGAAGGTGTTCACCACACCCTGAATCAGCGTCATGGTGATCATGTCACCGTTAGCGATGTGGGCGATTTCGTGCGCCAGCACCGCTTCCGCTTCATCACGGCTCATGTTCTGCAGCAAGCCGGTCGAGACCGCAACCAGTGAGGCGTCACGACGCGCACCGGTAGCAAAGGCGTTAATATCTGGCGCGTGATAGATCGCCACTTGCGGCATCGCAATGCCGGACTGTTGAGCCTGGCGACTGACGGTATCCATCAGCCAGCGTTCTGTCTCGTTACGGGGTTGTTGAATCACTTCACCGCCGACGGAGCGCAACGCCATCCATTTAGACATCAGCAGTGAAACAAACGCACCGCCAAAGCCAAACAGACCTGCCATAATCATCAGACCCTGAACACTGCTTGACTGAATTCCTGTCAGACTCAGAATCAGTCCGAATACCAACATCACCGCCAGGTTGGTGACCAGGAAAAGCGCAATACGCATCATAAACGTTAATCTTCCTCAGTTGTGCTCGCGCTCATGCGCGGATATACATCCTATGTCCATTGCGCAGGTTTTCAAGCAACCTTAATCTTTAAGTGTCTAAAAAGACATAACTTTACATTTGGTAATGATGTGCGCAATTCTGCCCATTAGCCACAATGAACAATACCTTTGGTGCAAAAAAAAACACCGCCGGAGCGGTGCTTATATTCAGCGAAAATTTATTTCGCGCCTTCGGCAGCAGGCTGGGTTTTCTCCAGCTGTGCCATGTCGTTGGCAATTTTCACGGTTTCGTCCAGATACGGGTCTGGCTCTTTGTAGTCTTTCGGCAAATCTTCAATGCTCTTCAGCGGGGCTTTGCCTTCCGCCTGGTAGCGCGCGTTAATGCGTTCCAGACGCAGTGCATCATCTTCGTGGTTCTCTTTCTCACGTTGAGCAAGATTGAGCGACACAATATTGCGTTTATCTTTCATCGCGTCAAAGCGCGCAATATCTTTCATGATGTACTGGAACTCGCGATCTTTAGCGATACGATCGGCGTGCTCTTTGGTCAGCTGCGGTACCAGCGCGGTGATATCACCGGTTTTGGTGTAAGTCGCGGCATTCACGCTATCCCATGGCAGCGCGTTGTCCTCGAACTTCTCACCGGTTTCCGCCGCTTCTACGCCAGTTGGCATCAGCAGGTCCGGCGTGACGCCTTTACGCTGAGTACTGCCGCCGTTAATGCGATAGAACTTCTGGATGGTGTATTGCACTGAGCCCAGCGCCGGCCATTCCGGACGCAGCATCTGATCGTAGATGCGGTTCAGTGAACGGTACTGCTGTACGGTGCCCTTACCAAAGGTTGGTTCACCGACGATCAGTGCGCGACCGTAATCCTGCATCGCAGCGGCGAAGATCTCAGAAGCCGAGGCACTGAAACGATCGACCAGCACCACCAGCGGACCTTTGTAATAAACGATACCGTCGTTATCGCTGTCCTGGCGCACGCGACCGTTGTTGTCACGGACCTGCACCACTGGGCCACTTGGGATAAACAGACCCGACAGTGATACGGCTTCGGTGAGCGCACCGCCGCCGTTGGTACGCAAATCAATCACGATGCTGTCGACGTTCTGCTTCTGCAGTTTTTGCAGCTGCACTTTCACATCGTCAGTCAGGCCAACGTAGAAGCCTGGAATATCCAGTACGCCGACTTTCTCTTTACCGACGTTATGTACGGTGCCTTTCACCGCGCGATCTTCAAGACGGATCTTTTCACGCGTCAGTGTCACGGTGCGGGTTTTGGTGCCCTTGCCAGCAGGCAGGATTTCCAGGCGCACTTTGCTGCCTTTCGGTCCTTTGATTTTGGACACCACATCATCCAGACGCCAGCCAATCACATCTTCCATTGGCTTGCCTGGCTGAGCAACACCGACAATACGGTCGCCCACGCTGATGGATTTGCTTTTAGCGGCCGGTCCGCCAGCCACCATGGAGTTGATGACCGTGTAATCATCGTCCATCTGCAGCACGGCACCGATACCTTCCAGCGACAGGCTCATCTCGGTGTTGAACTGTTCGGTGTTACGCGGTGAAAGATAGTTGGTGTGCGGGTCGATTTCATGCGCAAAGGCGGTCATCGCCAGCTGGAACACATCTTCACTGTTGCTCTGCGCCAGGCGACGAATGGCAAAGTTGTAACGCTTAGTCAGCGTTTCACGAATCTCTTTGTCATCTTTACCGGCCAGTTTCAGGCTCAGCTCATCATATTTAACTTTGGCATCCCACAGCGCGTTCAGCTCATCGCTGTTTTTCGGCCAGGGTGATTTTGCACGGTCAATGTCGATGGTGTCATTGCCGGTGAAATTCATCGGGCGATTCAGCACGCTTAGCGCATATTGATAGCGCTCGAAGCGGCGTTTCTGCGCCAGATTGTAGAGATCGTAGAACACATCCAGCTTACCGCTGCGCAGTTCATCACCCAACGTGGTTTTCTTATCGGCGTATTGCGCGATGTCTGAAGCCAACAACACGTTATGGTTGTAGTCGAGCAGATTCAGGTAGCGATCAAAAATTTTCGCAGAGAAATCCTGATTCAGATCGAACTGACGATAGTGAGAACGGGTGAAACGCGAAGTGACGCGTTCACTGACGGTAGGATGCTGCGGGTCTTCATGTAACTGTGGAATCTGGTCGGCGCGGGTAATGTTATCTGCGCCAAAGGTGGGGCCTGCTAACAGCAGGCCCGCGATCATACCGATCTTTAAAATGTTGTTCATGCCGAGGTCAGCCTCCGTTTCAGAACTGCAAGTGTTCTGCGCGCACAATCATTGCCATGCCGGAAGCGAGCTGCACCCGAACGCCATCCTTGGTGATTTCAAGAATGGTGGCGTCCATTGCACTTTTGCCTGCTTTAACTTTGATGTTCTGGCCGGGTTGCAAAGTTGAGGTATCAGTGACAGGTTTAGCTCGCGGTGGGCGCGGTGCAGCAGGACGTTCTGCTGATGCGGCACGCGGTGCCTGTGGACGAGGCTTGCGAGGTGCTTCGCCTTCAGCCGCTTTGCGAGGAGCAGGTTTACGAGGACGACGTTCAGCGGTCTCTTCACCGGCTTCGCGTTTCTTCGCTTTTTGCTGATCGCGCTGCGCCTGAACGCGCGCTTTAGCTTCTTCCAGCTGCTTGCGCGCATGTTCAACGTGTTGTTCGTCCAGCACGCCACAGGCGTTGCCATCAAGATCAACACGGATTGCACCCGCTTTAATGCCGTACAGGTAACGCCAGCTTGAGGTATAAAGGCGCAAGGCTGAACGCAGTTGCGTCTTGCTCAGGCTGTTTTCACCCTGAACGCGCTCAACCAGATCCTGGAAGATACCGATTTTAAGCGGACGCGCTTCACCTTCGGCGCTAAAACATTGCGGAAAACGTTCCGCCAAAAAGGCGATCACTTCTTTACTGCTATTCAACTTAGGTTGATTTTCCATGAAATTTCCTGATTACTACGGGTTTGCCGACCAGAGCAGGCATGAACAGGCGACATTATAATGACAACATCGCCAAATGCTATGTGATCCAGTCGATTAGCTGCGTGACAGTTGAATAAATTTTTCGATGTCACTGCCCGCCAGCACTTCACAAAGCCCGTCGGTAAGGGCCACCAGCCCCGCTTCATCCTCACTATCAAAGCGAGAATAAACCGTACTATCAATGTCTAGCACACCGACAACGGTGCCATTCACTTTCAGAGGAATCACGATTTCAGCGTTACTGGCCGCATCACACGCGATATGACCAGGGAACGCATGCACATCCTCAACGAGCTGTACTTTATCCTCTGCAATCGCAGTGCCACAAACCCCTTTGCCCACCGGAATGCGTACGCAGGCAATTTTGCCCTGGAACGGACCCAGCACCAGCGTATTTGGCTCGGTGAGCAAGTAGAATCCTGCCCAGTTCACGCCTTCCAGGCGTTCAAACAGCAGCGCACTGCAATTACCCAGTGCTGCCAGGAAAGAGGTTTCGCCCGCTAACAGTGCACGGACATCGCGATTTAAATCCTCGTAAAAGGCTTTTTTGTTCATTGTTTAACCATAACTCGTCACTGTCGTGAGCTTGTTGTCACTCAGTTGTTAAAATAAGCACTAATAATCCAGCCCCATCAGGTGAATCATTGTGTTAGTTACTATACCCTTAGCAGTCGGTGGTTAAGACTATTCTTGTACCACTCCCTATTGCAGTCAGAATGCTCTGAACAGCATGCCGGTAAACGTAACGAACGATGGGCCACTTGCGTCACCTATGAAAATTCACGCTATCAGCCAGACGTTGCCCCACGCACGTTATCAGCGTTGTCCGCAATGCGATACCCTTTTTTCCTTACCGGATGTGAAATCGCATCAGTCGGCGCATTGCCCGCGCTGTCATGCAAAAATTCAAAGTGGCCGCGATTGGTCAATGACGCGACTCACCGTAATGGCCGTGACCATGATCGTGTTGATGCCCTTCGCCTTCAGCCTCCCGTTGGTGGATATTCGCTTGCTCGGCATGCGCATCAACGCCAGCCTGGTGGAAGGCGTGATCCAGATGGCGCAGCAGGGCAACGTGCTGACGGCCTCGATGGTGGCGTTTTGTACCATTGGTGCACCGGTAACCTTAGTCGCGGGCATCTGCTATTTATGGATTGGCAACGCCCTCGGGATGAACCTGCGTCCGGTGTTGCTGATGCTGGAGAAGCTCAAAGAGTGGGTGATGCTGGATATCTATCTGGTCGGTGTGGCGGTCGCCTCTATAAAGGTGCAGGATTACGCCGCGCTGGAAGTCGGCTATGGCCTGGTGGCCTATATCGCGCTGACGGTGCTGAGCCTGCTGACGCTGATTCATCTCAACGTGGAAGAGCTGTGGGAGCACTATTATCCGCAGGCTGTACCCACCACACCTCCGGAACAGTGGCAGGTGTGTCTGAACTGTCATCAAACCGGCATGCCGGACGATCGCGGACGTTGTACACGTTGTCACACCCCGCTCGATTTCCGTCGTCGCCACAGTTTGCAGAAATCCTGGGCCGCACTGATCGCTTCGATTGTGCTACTGATTCCCGCTAATCTGCTGCCGATTTCAGTAGTTTACGTTAATGGCGCACGCCGTGAAGATACGATCTTCTCCGGCATTCTGGGTCTGGCTTCCGGAAACATCCCGGTGGCGGCGGTGGTATTTATCGCCAGTATCCTGGTGCCGTTTACCAAAGTGTTAGTGATGCTGACTTTGCTGGTCAGCATCCATTTTAAGTGTGAACAGGGCTTAAAAACCCGCATTCGACTGCTGCGTGCCATCACCTGGGTGGGACGCTGGTCGATGCTGGATCTGTTCGTGATTGCGGTCACCATGTCATTGGTGAATCGCGATCAACTGCTGGCTTTTACCATGGGACCTGCCGCCTTCTACTTTGGCGCGGCAGTCATCCTGACCATTATGGCTGTAGAGTGGCTTGATAGCCGCCTGATCTGGGATGCACATGCAACAGGAAACGCCGACTACACCGACTAGCGCGAACCTGCGTAACAAACGCAAGTTTTCGCCGTTCTGGCTATTGCCCATTATTGCCCTGCTGATTGCTGGCTGGCTGTTATGGACCAATTACCAGGAGCGCGGTACCACAATTACCATCAACTTCCAGACTGCGGACGGCATTGTGCCAGGCCGCACGCCTATTCGTTATCAGGGCGTGGAAGTGGGAACGGTGCAAGGTATTGTGCTGAGCGATGATTATCACAGCATCCAGATCAAGGCCAGTATCAAGAGCGATATGCGCGATGCGCTGAAGGACAATACGCAGTTCTGGCTGGTGACGCCGAAAGCCTCGCTGGCAGGTGTTTCTGGACTGGATGCGCTGGTGGGCGGTAACTATATCGGCATGATGCCGGGCGGCGGCAATCCGCGTGAGCACTTCACCGCGCTGGATACCCAACCGAAATATCGCGTTAACACCGGGGAATTGCTGATCCATCTGCACTCTCCCGATTTGGGTTCGCTGAACACCGGGTCGCTGGTCTACTACCGCAAAATCCCGGTGGGACGCGTGTATGACTACAGTATCAACGGTAATACTGATGGCGTCACGGTCGACGTACTAATTGAGCGTCGTTTCGTCAATCTGGTGAAAAAGCAGAGCCGCTTCTGGAACGTGTCCGGCGTAGACGCTGACGTCAGTCTGAGCGGTGCCAAAGTGAAGCTGGAGAGCCTGGCCGCGCTGGTGAATGGGGCGATTGCCTTTGATTCTCCGGAAGAAGGTCAGCAGGCTAACAGCGACGAAAACTATCAGCTCTACCCCGATCTGGCACGCAGCCAGCGTGGCGTGCAGATCAGTCTGGATTTACCGAGCGGCGATAACCTCAAAGCGAATAGCACGCCACTGATGTACCAGGGTCTGGAAGTCGGTACCTTGACCAAACTCAATCTGTTACCGGGCGGCAAAGTCACCGGCGAACTCACCGTGGATCCTTCGGTGACGAGCCTGATGCGCAGCGGTACCCGCATTGAAATGCGGGCGCCCAAACTGAGCCTGACCGACACCAATCTCAGCAGCTTGCTGACCGGTAACACCTTCGAACTGGTACCGGGCGAAGGTCCCGCGCAGGATCACTTTACCGTGCTGCCTGCCAGCGAAACCCTGCTGCAAAAACCGGATGTTCTGACGGTAAAACTCAGCGCGCCGGAAACCTACGGTATTGATGGCGGTCAGCCGGTGATGCTGTACGGCATGAAGATTGGGCAGGTCATTTCGCGTCAACTGGATGAGAATGGCATTAGCTTTGCGGTGGCCATCAATCCGGAATATCGCCATCTGGTGCACGCGGACAGCAAATTCATTGTGAATAGTCGTCTCGACGTGAAGTTTGGTCTCGATGGAATGCAGGTGCTGGGTGCCAGTGCCCGTGAATGGGTAGACGGCGGCATACGTCTGGTGCCGGGTGCGAAAGGCAACCCTTCCGCCCGTTATCCTTTATATGCCGATGCTGAGCGTGCGCAGGAAGGGATTATCGGTGACCAACCGCCAACCACACTGAAACTGACCGCCAACAGCTTGCCAGATGTGCAGGCCGGTTCAGTGGTGCTGTATCGTAAATTCCAGGTGGGTGAAGTGGTGGACGTGGTGCCGCGCGCCGATGCCTTTGAGATTTCCATCCACATTGAGCCGCAATACCGCAAATTGCTGACCAGCGAGAGCGTATTTTGGGCCGAAGGTGGTGCGAAAGTGCAACTTAACGGCAGCGGTTTAACGGTGCAGGCTTCGCCGCTCAACCGTGCGCTGAAAGGGGCGATCAGTTTCGATAACCTCACTGGCGCGCAAGCGGCGAAAGGCGTGAAACGCGTACTCTATGCCTCTGAAACGGCTGCGCGTGCAGTCGGCAGCCAGATCACCTTGCATACCTTTGATGCCAGCAAGCTGGCTGCGGGCATGCCGATTCGTTACCTCGGCATTAATGTCGGCCAGGTTGAATCACTGGCATTGAGTAAAGACAATAATCAGGTGGTGGCGAAAGCGGTGCTTTATCCCGAGTATGTGCAGGACTTTGCGCGTATCGGCAGTCGCTTCTCGGTGGTCTCACCGGAAATTTCGCCAGCGGGTGTTAATCATCTGGAGACCTTGCTGCAGCCTTACCTCAATGTTGATCCCGGCAAAGGGGCTCAGGCACGTACCTTTGAGTTGCAGGAGAGTACCATCACCGATTCGCGTTACCTCAACGGACTCAACATTTATGTTGATGCTACCGAAGCCGGTTCGCTGTCGTTGGGTACCCCGGTGCTGTTCCGTGGGGTAGAAGTGGGGACGGTAACCGGTACCTCGCTGGGCAACATGGCGGATCGCGTACAGATCGCGCTGCGCATCAGCAAGAAGTATCAGCATCTGGTGCGTAATAACTCCGTGTTCTGGCTGGCGTCTGGCTATAACCTCGACTTCGGTCTGATTGGTGGGGTCGTGAAAACCGGTACCTTCCAGCAGTTCATTCGTGGCGGCATTCAATTTGCCACACCGCCGACGGTGCCGCTGGCGCCACAGGCGGGCGCAGATAAACACTTCCTGTTGCAGGATGAAGCGCCGAAAGAGTGGCGCAGTTGGGGAACGGCGATTCCGGATCCCAATTAAGCAATCGGGCAGCCTGCGGGCTGCCCGTTTTATTTGCACGTGTTACACTTCGCGCTAAATTTGATACCCCGGTAAATGTCCGTGTCCGATCGCTTTCCTGAAGATTTCCTTGCGCTGATGCGCACCAGCCTGGCTGACGAAAATGAACTGCAGCGTTTCCTGGCGATTAGCCAGCAGCCGCTGCGCCGCAGCCTGCGCGTCAATACGTTGAAAATCAGTGTGGAGGCGTTTTTAGCACGCACCGCGCATTATGGCTGGCGCTTAACGCCGGTTCCCTGGTGCGCTGAAGGATTCTGGATCGAGCGGGAAGATGAGACATTGCCGCTGGGCAGTGTGGCCGAGCACCTGAGCGGTTTGTTCTACATTCAGGAAGCCAGCTCAATGCTGCCGGTCACCGCGTTGTTTGATGCCGCGCCAGAAGCACGCAAGGTGATGGATGTGGCCGCTGCACCCGGTTCCAAAACCACGCAAATGGCCGCGTTGATGCGCAACGAAGGCGCGATCCTCGCCAATGAATATTCAGCCAGCCGTGTAAAAGTGTTGCATGCCAATATCAGCCGCTGTGGCGTCAGCAATGTGGCGCTGACGCACTTTGATGGTCGTGTGTTTGGTGCCGCCCTACCTGAGCAGTTTGATGCCATCCTGCTGGATGCGCCCTGCTCCGGCGAAGGTGTGGTGCGTAAAGATGCCGACGCCCTGCGTAACTGGACACTGGCCAGCACTGAAGAGATTGCCGCAACTCAGCGTGACCTGCTCGACAGTGCGTTTCATGCCTTACAGCCAGGCGGCACGTTAATTTATTCCACCTGTACACTGAACCAGATTGAAAATCAGCAGGTCATCGCCTGGCTGCAGCAGCGCTATCCCGATGCAGTAGAAATCGTGCCGTTGCGCGACCTGTTTGACGGTGCCGAGCGTGCATTGACGCCGGAAGGCTTCCTGCATGTCTTCCCACAGATTTTCGACAGTGAAGGCTTCTTTGTCGCACGCCTGCGCAAAACGGCCAGCATCCCGGCGCTGCCCGCGCCCACCTATAAAGTGGGTAAACTGCCCTTCTCGCCTGCCAGCCGCAAGCTGGTTGCTGAAGTGCAACAGGCGGCTGCTAAGGTGGGGATTGAGTGGGATGAGCAGCATTCGTTGTGGCAGCGTGATAAAGAACTGTGGCTGTTCCCGGCTGCGCTGGAAAACTGGCTCGGCAGAGTGCGGTTCTCCCGCATCGGTCTGAAGCTGGCAGAGACCTTCCCGAAAGGCTATCGCTGGCAACATGAAGCGGTGGTTGCCCTGACTATACCGGGCAGCGCACTGGATTTCGAATTGACGGAAACGGAAGCAGAAAGCTGGTATCGCGGCCAGGATATTCATCCTGAAACCGCACCAACTCGCGATGAAGTGATTGTCACCTATCAGCAGCAGCCATTGGGTTTAGCCAAGAAAGTCAGTAACCGCATCAAAAACAGCTATCCACGCGACCTGGTGCGCGACGGGCGTTTGTTCCGTTAACTCTATTGAAGCTGAACCAGCGTTAAGCGATTACCGAACACTGCGCCGGTGTCGATGTAATGCTGGTTCGCCACATTGAGCGGCTGTTCCAGTGGCGTGTGGCCGAAATAGAAATCGCTCGCACCGTCAATACTGGCGGAAGCGCCACGATGATGGCGGCCGAGACGATCGCGGCTCCACACCACCTGATGCCAGTCCACGTCCTGACCCAACTCATAATGGCTGGCTGGATAGTCGGCATGGGCGATCACCACCACGCGGTCGGCTAACTCCAGGTGCAAAATCAGCGGCAGATCGGCACAGCGTTTCAGCGCATGGCGCGCCGCAATTAAATCCGCCCCTTTTAATTGCCAGAACCAGTCACCGCCGTTCATCATCCACAGCATAGGGTCTTGCCCTTCCAGCGCCGACAACGCCATCTGTTCATGATTACCGCGCACACAGCGAAACCATGGCTCCTGCAACAGCTGTAAGCAGCCGGGGCTGTCGGGACCGCGATCGATCAAATCCCCTACCGACAGCAGCAGGTCTCGCTCTTTGTCGAAGTCATGCAGAATGAGCTGCGAGTCCAGTTGAGCGCGGCAACCGTGCAAATCGCCCACCACCCAAATGTTACGCCACGTTTTGGCACTCACCGTTTGGTAAAACATGTAATCTTTCCCGGTTGACTGGAAGTTTAGTGAACCCGGCATAAAGTATAGTCCGGTGAGATGAAGCCAGGGGAGGGAGCAGCGTGAGCAGCCGTAAACAATTTATCGGTGTACTGGTGTTTATATTTCTCGGCAGCCTGTTGTTGCTGGAATCGCTGGCGCGTTTGGTGCATCTGCTGTTTGTGGGCTAATCGCTGTTTCCTGTCGCGCTAAACACCTAAACTCCTTTCGATTCACATAAAGGAGCCAACATGAGCCAGAACATTTACGATAACCCCACCTTCTTTGCCGGTTATGCTACTTTACCCCGCTCGGTGGAAGGATTGGATGGCGCACCTGAGTGGCCAGCATTGCGAGCGATGCTGCCCGATCTGAAGGACTTGCGCGTCGTTGATTTAGGCTGTGGATACGGCTGGTTTTGCCGTTACGCGCAGCAGCATGGTGCCCGCGAAGTCCTGGGGATTGATGTCTCAGAAAAGATGCTGGCACAAGCGGCTGCCATGACTTCTTCACCGAACATTCGCTATCAACGTGCGGATTTAGAAACTCTACAGCTCGATGAAGCCTATGATCTTGCCTATAGCTCACTGGCGTTGCATTACCTGAGCAATATCGACCCTTTGCTGACCACCTTATTCTATACACTAAAGCCCGGTGGCATGCTGGTCTTCTCATGCGAACATCCCATATATACCGCTCCGCTTCAGCAGCAGTGGATTGTGGATGATCAACAGCAACGCAGTTGGCCGATCAATCATTATCAACAGGAAGGTGAGCGCATCAGTAATTGGTTTGCTGATGGCGTGAAGAAGCAGCACCGTAAATTAGCCAGTTGGATAAATGCGTTGATTAGTGCCGGATTCGAGATTGTGCATCTTGATGAATGGGGGCCTGCCGATGAGCAGGTGAAGCGGAATCCGGGCTTAGAAGAAGAGCGCGACCGTCCGATGATGTTTTTATTGTCTGCCAGATAACCTCAATAAATTTCAAAAGCGGCTGCGTCCTGCAGCCCTGATGAAAGTCCCGTCCGGCGCTTATCTCCGGCGCTCATTAAAGGCGTTAGCTCTGTGCGGGACGGCGATCACTTTATCAATCCAGACAATTCCGAACAAGTTAAATGATATTAACTATCATTCTCATCATTGCTTTTTTACGCTTCGCTTACATTAGTGATGTTTATTTAAGCTTTCTTCCTTCCTGCCGATAACGTCCTATCCTCTTTCCTTCTTTATGAGAATATGAAAACGCTTTCTGTTATCACACTTATGCTGTTGCTTGTCAGCATGCCCACTCACGCCAAAAAGCATGTTGAACTGATCGAGCAAGGCAATTACATCAACAGCGAAGGACAATCGATTCATCGTCCCGCACATACGCAAAATAATGATGTTCCCGATGGCGCAACCGCTCGGTGTCGCGATGGGTCATACAGTTTCAGCACCCATCACCGCGGGACCTGTTCTCGCCATGGTGGCGTTGCGGAATGGCTGGCATCTTAAGCCACACGCAATAAGCAGCATGTGCCAGGCTTAAAGGACACTATTTTCTTAAGGAGTGAGCAATGAAAGACTATTATAAAATCGATCTGGAGCTTTTTATGCAAAATAACGAGGACTTGATTCGCGAAATAAAAAGCAAAGCGCCGGTTTATGCGGATGAGTTGGGATTAGAGCTGGTGCAGTATATTAACAGTGAAGTGAAACGAGCCCATCTGGATTATATCGAAAGCCTCGGCGTGCGCGATCCTTATGAATATTACGTCTCGCAACATGAAGAAGATCGTCACCTGGCTGACACGCTAATTGCTCAGCATCGTGCCGCTTTACACCACACTGCTTAACCAACTGATTTGCCACACAAGCCGTGTGGCAAACGGTGCTCTTTAATGCGAGAGAAAGAATATCGCCAGCAGGAAAAATACCCATAATCCGGCAAAGGTCGCAAAGCCGACACGAGGCGTTTTCGTCCGACCGACTACCACACCGATAAAGATGCTTAGTAGCGTTAAGGTGCCAATCATTACCCAGAGAAGATATTGCGCATTTGCCATGAAGGATCCTTATTAATCGGCAATAAAAACAGTGCGCACTCTTATACCATTTTTCACGCTAACTGGCTGCTGTTAAATGTCCGCATCTTTCGTGCTGGCTTGAATTCATTACGCCGTTGGGTGACTGCAACGCACGGCTTTTAATTGTTCCAGCTGATTTAACCGCGTCGAGGCATGCTTGTTGGCGCTAGCCTTCGCGATACCGTTGCCGATGCCAAAGTCGCCAATAAAACCAATCACCGTCAGCGCATCAAACTCGCCGGTTGTGTCAATCTGCTGCTGCACACTGTGGGATTTCGCAATTTCCTGATCCAGTGCCGCACAATTGTAGGTTTGCGCTTCTTCATCACTGACTTTGGGTGATTGCGGGTATTGCTTCAGGGCGCAGCCACTGAGCAGCAGGATAGTGGTGAACAGTACAGCAGGTTTGAACATCTCAAGACTCTCGTTTGGGCTGGCAGGGTTGGCGTATTGCTGAGAGGAAATGTAGCACGTGAAGCGAGGCGCGATTGGGTGAATAACTGGGCAGATTGCGGGTATTTTGTGCAAAGATTAGGTAAGGATTGCGGGAGCGGAATTTGATTTGGATATAAGGATTTCGGACAAATTAGGGCGAGGACATTTCATTATCTAAATCAATCATATAAAAAGGACTCAATAATATTATAACTTCTATTTTACAGCCACTTAGGCTGGTAAGTGGCCATGAAACTTTCTGGTCATTAATCACTCAACAGCTTGCAACTCATCAGCAATCCCTAAATCTCGCTGTGGAAACTCAACTAATCCTACCCCGTCAAAAAATGATTGCCTACATTTAGCAGCATACTCTTCTGATGGGTCGTCAAGTAGAGATTTAACAACTTTAAATAATTCACATGTTGGAACTAATAATGTACCGTTAGCTTTGGCGGCTAAGTGACATTTTTCTGTAAAAGCATCACCTCTGTCCCTCGGTTCAATCATGCGATATCCATTTCCAAATAAAACCCCTTTTGCAGGAGCATCCACTTCTTCCCTTATCAAGTCTTCATTAACATTCATCGAAAGTTGCCTTAACTTTTCTACGTTAATAGCTTTATTATCTTTTCCTTCGGCTTCGCCAATGAGACGACCTTGGTCTGTACTAAATACGGCATCAAACTCAGATTCAGAATTATGAAATGGTTGAGCTGCGAAACCTAAAATTTCAAGCGATCTCAATATACATTTTTCGAGTGGTTTTCCTTTCTCATACAATAACCCACGCAAGCTATTAACTTCACTTAACTTATTAATAACAAGCTGTTTCTTTGCTAATACCCTCGCGAGTTCCTCTTCAATAGATATAAGTTCAGAAGTTATAACTTTCTCATCCTCAAATTGATAAAACTCACGCTTTGCCCAATCAGGCTCAGGGGTTATTTCACCAGAGTTATGAGCTATTTTATCAATATCAACAATTGATTGTAAAAATCTTCGTCTAAACTGATTACCTTCCTCTGTCCAGTAGACATTTCCCTCGTCGTCCTCTTCAGTAACAAACTTCTGATTCTCGAAATCGATTTCTGGAAGAAATATAAGTGAACCATTTGTAGTATGGTTTTTTAGTATAGCTCCGACGCATTTATCACCAACTTTAGTAGTAAGTATTGGAGTAAAACCATTTAAATCGAGAACAACATTGTAAGAAGCCAAGCTTGAAAAATCATTCCAAAACGATGATATTACTTCTGAATTTTTAGGTGTTAACTTAATTTCTTTACCCTGAGAAACTGTCGCCTTCATGTCACAAGGAAAAATTTTATAGTTTGTAAAAAGCGTGACAAGTCTGGTTGTTTTCTGATTTCTCCCTGTGCCCGAGTAAGTCTTTTCACCAGTAGCAATGTAAAACTCTTCTTTCTTTGTTAGAAAACATATGACTGTTTTACCATGTTTCACTGCCTCGCCAATTTCCCTACACCAATGAGAGCACTGTTGTCTTACTTTGGCAGAATTGTAGTCTGTGAAACAATGTTTCCCTTGATATGTGTCAGCACCAGTATAAAACCCCCAAAGCGTAGGTGAAATTAAAATTATATCCCAATCTAACAGTGAAGCGGATGAATTAATATTAATACATTCAATCTCTTCAAGTTCAAGATCAATACCTATGGATAGGATTTTTTTCTTACTCATTGAAAACTCCATTTCTTTATATAAGGATTAGTGCTCACCTTTAAAAACTTAGTTGAATTGGCATTTTAAAAAATCACCACATACATTTAGCAAGCCACTTTATATCTTATGATTTAATGTACAGATTACTTTTCTTGATATTGTCACTTCGTCATCGCCACAGTTGAAATTTCCCCCTTTAATAGTAAAACTGATTTTATGACTTGGTAAAAGGGTAATGTTATATAACTCGAATTCACCACCAACTCCTAAAAGCCAGCACTCATTACTGATCTCGCTAGCGCGCATTTCGATAACCCAAGCACAGTTGTGGCTAGATAAAAAATCGGTCTGTGAATCTCTATGAGAAATAAAAATTCAAGTTTATCTCCCACAAACCAGCATTTTTTAAGGCAACTGCAACCAAATTCTTACACTGAATAAAATTACTTTCTAACCCACTTGCTAACAGTGCCTGATGATATTTAAAACAACTCATAGAGTTTTTTTTGCAGCATAAATCGGTAGTTATCAAGGATTCGCCGCAGCACCGGCTTACTGCCATTCGCCATGACTTCATCGTAAACATCCTTGCCACTTACACTTGCCACAGCATTGACAAAATCTGGTTTTTCAAGTTCTACAGTTACTAGCCAATTAAAGTCCGCGCCGGTATGAAGAGAGCACTGGACGATAACGTTGCCCGGAACCTGTCCACGCGCCAACTAACTAGCAACATTGCTCTTAGCTATTTCAAGTCGGTCGCTGAGTTGCTTCTGCATGGTGAAGCCATAATCTGACAGATTACGTTCGAGAACATCTCACGCAATAGCATTTCAAGACGCATTATTCTCACCGCTAAGCGCTAAACTATGCTCAAAGTTAAAGAATAGCCATCTAGAGTATTAACACACCACGCGTAACACCTTAAAACACACTAAACTACCAAGAGATACTGCGTTATGTATACTGAAAATGCAAACATCCAACACGCATTTGGCATAGTGTCATCTAAATAATTCAATGCCAATGTCGATGCAATTCTAATGCCTGATAACAGCGAGGCGGTTCCCGTGACGCATGAATCTGCATGAAAAGCGATGCATATAGTGGGCAGGCTTGGTGGGGATATCATTGCGCGCTGAGATAACCTCATGTTCACGTGACATTAAATCCTATTGATACAGGCACATGTAATGCGCTAATCTTAGCTCGCCCACAGTTAGATTTTGTGTCATGTTTCGTGACAAGTGATAACAACGTTGGAGCCAACGCTGCTCTAATGGCGTCAAAGAGGTACAGGGGGAAACGCTAAGTTGCTCCCAATATCGCATAAGAGTAACTGTGGGCACTTAATATAGGTCAAGATGATGTCATCTTTAGAAAGCCTCAAGAAACTTAAAAACTTAAAAGATGTTGCTACGTTTTTGGGATGTAAGCCGAAAGCCCTTTCATACCTACTTTTTTTTGATGAAAATAAATATCGAACCTTTGAAATTAAGAAAAAGAGTGGCGGCTCCAGAAAGATACTGGCGCCCAATGACAAGTTAAAGGCCATTCAAAAAATATTATCCAATGTTTTGTATGATTGCTATGCCGAAATTTACCCAACAAAAAAATATTCTGTTATATCCCATGGCTATGTTAGGAAAGAAAAAAATCAAATAAATAAAGAAAACAATCATACGAAAGATCAGAACCTTTCTTACGGCACAATTACAAACTCCATACCTCATAAGAATAAGCACAATGTATTAAATATTGACCTAGCCGACTATTTCAGCTCCTTTAACCTTGGGAGAGTAAGAGGGTTCTTTATAAAAAACGAAAGTTTTAAACTTTCTACGGAATGCGCAACGGTACTTGCACAAATTGCATGTTATGAAAATGAACTACCTCAAGGCAGCCCTTGCTCGCCAATAATAGCCAACTTAATTTCGCGCAGTTTAGACGTTAAGTTAGCAGGTCTTGCCAAAGAAAACAGCGCCACTTATACACGCTATGTTGATGACATTACCATATCTACAAATAAGAAAGTTTTCCCAACAAAAATTGCTGGTGTTATTGATAATAAGGTGACACTTGGGAAATCACTCCAAAGAATCGTTATTAAGAGCGGTTTCACGATAAACCCTCCAAAAAGCAGGTTGCAATTCAGCGATTCACGGCAAGAAGTTACCGGATTAATAGTAAACAAATTTGTGAATGTACCATCTAATTACAGGCATACATTAAGACCAATGGTGCATTCACTTTTCAAAAACAATACATATACATATATGAATGATGAAGGCGATAATGTTAAAGGCAGCATAGATAGACTAAATGGGATGCTGAGCTATATACATTACATCAGAAGCAACACTATCAATAAAGGAAAGTACGTTAGGGATGACAAAGGCGGAATAAGACTAGATGGTTCAGACCAATTATATGCTGACTTTCTTTTTTATAAATACTTTGCAAACAACACTAGGCCAGTGCTCATCTGCGAAGGAAAAACTGATGTTATCTATTTGAAGTCAACTTTAAAAGCACTCGCTGATAACTACCCAAGTTTAATAGAAAAAGATGGAAGTAAAACCCACCTAAAAATCCAGATACTTCCTGCGAGTAAAACCATACAGAATTTACTTGGTTTGCTATCAGGTGCTGATGATTTAAAGAAATTCATGGAAACCTATGAAGCTAGATTTTCAAAATACGCTAAGCCTAGCGCATTACATCCTGTAATTGTTTTAGTAGACAATGATGAAGGACCTCGAAATATAAATAGCAAAATAAAAAACAAATATAAAGTCATCCCAAGCCCAGGCACTCCTGTGAAAGTTTGGGGGAATTTATTATATGTGCAGACCCCAGAAATTGTAGGCATGAAAAACACCGCAATTGAAGATTTCTTTTCCAGTGAAATTAGAAAAATAAAAGTCGAGGGCAGAACTTTTTCTCCTCAAACAGAAACCGAGACAATTGCCCATTATGGTAAGAGAGTATTCGCTGAGGACGTTATTTCTAAAAAAAGAAAAATACTGAATTTTGATTCCTTCAAACCAATTCTAGATTTACTTGTCTCATCTATAGATCTGCACAATTTAAAAAAATGACACATTTAGGTGTCATCTATTATCAGGATTGAAAGGTATAGACCTTGAATGCGATAATTTCTTCGCCGATCCAATCATTAACTTCTCTAATCCGCTCCTCCAACGCTGTCAGTTCATTGCGCACAAACACCTGCGCCGCCTTCACTGCATCCCCGAACCCGCCCGCGCTGTCCGAAATAATCCTCCTCATCTGCGGCGTAACGCGGTGCGCACTCAAAAGATCGTCACGACCCCCCTTCTTAATGTTGAAAAAGTTATCACGCGTTGCCACTTCGCTGAGCGGCAAAATTTTGATGCCGTCCGGCTTGCTGTTCGGTGCGTACACAAACAGGTTGCATATGTTGCCGATCCCTTTCTTGCCGCACATCGCCTGACGCATGCGCTCGATATCGCTGTTGCGCTGCGTCAGCCATATACAGGATGTATCCGGCGTGCGCCCCATTCTTGTAATACTTGTGGCGCAACACCGTTGCCGCCTCGTTTAACCAAGCGGAATTAAGCCCGTTGGGTGTACCTCTAAGCGTGTTTAATCAAGGGCTGGATAATCGCCGCGTGCGCAAGCGGGCGTGGTGTCTTAGGGGGAGCGTGATGCGCGTTAACGGCACACTACCGGCAGGCATCGAAAGCCGCGTTGCGGCTGATGTAGGGGCGCGCCCGCGCTGGTGGACTGACTCGCGAAGCACACATCCGGAGGGAAACCGATGCGAGTCCGATTCTACGTGATTGCTCTGCCTGACAACGTTATCCGGCTGCACAGTCGTCCCGCCTTCGCCAGAGATTATCTGTATTGGTTGTCCGTGCACTCGGGCAAGGAGATGGCGCGCAACATCGTGAAGATGCTGCGTGCAAGCCAGCAGCAACACATCAAGTGTCAGCAATTATCGGACGCTACGCCGTTTAAGCCGCGTATAGAGCAGCCGATACGCGACAACAAAGGCCGGGTAAGCGCGAGATGTTCGCTAAGCTGCGCACGGCAAAGTATATGAAATCGCGTGTGACCTCAGATGATGCGGTGCACTGGTCATTCCCCAATGGCGTGGTGATCGAGTACGAACCGGCAAGCGGTGGGCTGACGGCCAGCCGTATTAAGACCGCAACTGTCAGTGCGGCCGTGCAGGTGCTGCTTGATTCCCCGCTGGTTTAGTGCACAAAGGTACTTTGAACCGCACAGCTCAACATTACCGGTGGCGGCACGATGAAAGGCAATATTACACACACATGCGGCAATCTCAGTTCAAACGGCAAAGTGCTGCACCTACAAAAACATCCGGGCGACAGCGGCGGCCAGACGGGGGCACCGATATGACAGCAGCAAAGTACACCGGTTTGAACCGCAACACCGGCGCGGCGCTGAGTGACATCGAGCACACCCGGCAGTAGGTACGCGACATCCTGCTGACGCCGCTCGGCTTGCAAGTGATGCTTTGCTGCTTCACCACGCAGCTCGATTTGAGATGCTGCTATCGGACGTTGAATATCAGTCAATGCAAGAGGGTGAAACGGAAACCGGCTAATTAGACTTTAATTTGCAAACTGCGATTTGCTTACTCAACATTAGCCTTCATCACCCTACTCTTCCCGTAAGGATTTAAACATGATGCATTGCCCGCTTTGCCAAACAGCTGCGCACGCCAAGAGCAGCCGTTATGTTTCCAAAGAAACCAAAGAACGTTACCACCAGTGCCAAAATATCAATTGTAGCTGCACTTTTAAAATACTTTAATCCGTCGCAGGAATTATTGTCTCGCCCGGCCAGATTAACCAAGTTCCACTCTACTCTAATCAACAACATCGGCCTTCCCTACTTCACTAATCTAGCCAGCGATGCGGGCATTAGTATTAACAGCGCAAAAAATTGATGCCCCAATTTATTCACTTTTTCTCTGTAAACCATTTACAAATTTAGTTGTCGCAAATGCCAAAATGAAGATTGAAATCAATAGTTGAATAGTTACCATTCCCCTAGCACCTCGAGAGCTAGCCATGATGTCCCCAAATGTAGTTGTCGTTGAAATCCCCACACTGTAAAAGAAAAAGTCCATCAAAGTGATATCAGGCCTTTTACTGTTTACTAAAAAACTCTCGGCTTTTAATTGTAGTTCCGTTCTCTTTCTATCATTATCATCGATTTCTTTCCTGATCTTATTCTTTACGGAATCTTTTTCTTGAATTTTCTTCCAAACTTCTAAGTCGTTGAACTCAGCGCGATGCTCGAAAGCATAATCATTAGCTTCTTTAATTTTTATGGCAATCTTCAAATTCAACTCTGCTATAGCAACCTCCCTTTGGGGTTCATGTTTATTTTCAACCAATAATGACATCAACTCCTTTTTCAAATTATTAGCAGAGTCATTAATATATTGATTATAATTGACAGATGATAGGGCTTCATTCTGCTTTAGCAGAATATTTTCCTCTAATGAAACCTTGGATAATTCATTATGTAATCTTAAATCACGCAAGATTATTTCATTGTGACTTGATACCAAATTATCGCTTTCGTTGTAGATGTTTGACTGAGAAAAATATCTTCCATCGTGTATTTCAGGATTTACGCCATAGGCAATTCTTGATGCATTTTCTCTAGGAGTAGAGTTCAAATAGTCATTTTTAACAAATGAGTCTGGGTAATAAAACCAGAAAGACCAGTACAAAAATGTAAAAGAAAATATCATTATTGAAAAATAAAACAAGGGGTGTCTAAATACTTTCATATTAATTATCCTTTTAAATCAAGCAGTCCAAAAAAGTCACAAGTTCGGTTACGCGTAGATGCTATTTAAGTGCAATTTACATATTCGGCAAGAATCGCCTAAACGTTAGAGGTTGTTTTCAAAAAAATATTCAATACTGTTTTTACATGGGTCTTCCCCGATCATGGTGGGAGACTCAGAACGCCATATTCAGTTTCCCGTAGTGGAACATCACTCCCAGCTTAAAGCGCTCCCGGTTTCGGTATCCCCTGGCTTTTATCCTCAGCAGCCTGATC